>NZ_JAGPXK010000036.1:0-46750 GCF_018070675.1 Nocardiopsis sp. B62
CGGGACGCTCGTCCAACATCACGTTGAACAACCCCGCCGACATCTGCAGACTCGTCACCCGGTGCTCCACCACCAGATCAGCGATCGCGTCGAACCGCGGACGCTGCCCCGGCTGCAACACACACCGACCACCGAACAACAACGCGCCGTAAAGCTCCAGGGCGAACGCGTCCCACGACACCGGCGAACACTGCAACCACACCTGATCAGGACCGAAGTCCACATACTCCTGACCCAGCAACGTCCCCACCACACCCCGATGGGAGGTCACCACACCCTTGGGAAGACCCGAGGAACCCGACGTGAACATCACACACGCCACATCACCAGGCCCCACCTCCACACCAAGATCACCGCTCTCACACACGGCGACACCGGGCGCGTCCACCGACAGCACCCCGACACCTGACAGGGCGGCGAGGTCCAGTCCACCGGAACCCGGGATCGCCGTTTCGCCCTCGGCTCCGAAGGCCGCGGCGCGGTGACCGGCGTTCGACCCCGTGCCACCCCCACCCGTGCCCGTGCCCGAGAGCACGGTGGTGATTCCGGCCGAGGCGACCACGGACTCCAACCGTGCGGCCGGGAAAGCCGGATCCAGCAACGTGTAACCCGCACCGGCCTTCAACACGGCCAACAACGCCACCACCATCTCCGGCCCCCGAGGCAGATACACCCCCACCAGCTCACCCGGGCGTAGACCCTCACCCACCAGATACCGCGCCAACCGGTTCGCCCGAGCGTTCAACTCCCCATAGGAGACCCGCTCATCCCCGAACACCAACGCCACAGCATCCGGAACCGAAGCCGCACACTCCTCGAACACCCGGTGCAGGGTGCGATCCGCGACGAGGTCGGTGCCCGCGCCGCCGAAGTCCACCAGGACTCGCTGCCGCTCCTGCGCGGAGAGGAGGTCGACCCGTCCCGCCCGTACCCGAGGCTCCGCCACCACGGCGGCCAGCACCCGCTCCAAGCGGGCCACCAACGCCTCCGCCGTGCCACGGTCGAACAGGTCGACCGCGTACTCCAGGGTCCCCCGGATCCCCCCGGGCCCGCCGTCAACGTCGGAGCGCTCGCCGAGGTCGAGAGTCAGGTCGAACTTGGACGTGCCCATGGAACGAAGCTCCATCGCGACGTCCAGGCCCGGTAGTTCCGGGACCGCCCCGGCATTGTTCTGGAGCACGAGCATGACCTGGAAGAGCGGGTGGTGAGCCGATGACCGTGTGGGTGCCAGGGCCTCCACCACGCGGTCGAAGGGCACGTCACGGTGATCGAAGGCAGCCAGATCACCCTCACGCACCCGAGCCAGCAACTCCACGAACGTCGGATCCCCCGACACATCCGTACGCAACACCAACGTGTTCACGAAGAACCCCACCAAGGAATCCAACGCCTCATCATCACGCCCAGCCACAGGCGTACCGATCGGAACATCAACACCACCACCCGACCGCGCCAACACCACCGCCAACGCAGCCTGAAGAACCATGAAGAGGGTCACGTCGTGGTCCGCGGCCAGTTCGGCCAGCGCGGCGTGCAGGTCGGCGGGCAGATCAACGGCGATCGTCGCGCCCTCGTTGGAGGGAACCAGGGGACGGGGACGGTCCGCGGGCAGGTCCAGAACCTCCGGGGCACCGGCGAGGGACCGCTCCCAGTAGGCCGTCTGGCTCGCGAGCAGGCTCCCCGGATCCGACTCCGAGCCCAGGACGTCCTTCTGCCAGAGCGCGTAGTCGGCGTACTGCACGGCCAGGTCGGGCCGGTCGCTCCAGTCGGGGGTCTGCCCGAGCAGCCGCGCCCCGTAGGCGGCGCCCAGGTCCTCCATGAGCGGGGCCATGGACCATCCGTCGCTGGCGATGTGGTGGACGAGCACGACCAGGACGGTGTCCTGTTCTCCCGTACCCAGCAGCCATCCCCGGATGGGGATCTCCCGCTCCAGGTCGAAGGCGTGGCGCACCGCCCGGTCGATCCCGGCGCCGATCTCCTCCTCCCCGACGTCGACGACCTCCAGCACCGGCCGGTCGGGCAGGACCCGTTGGAAGGGTTCTCCGTCATCGGAGGGGAAGACCGTGCGCAGGGTCTCGTGGCGGTCCGCCACGTCCCCCAGCGCCGCCCGGAGCGCGTCCTCGTCCACTCGACCGCGTAGCCGCAGGACCACCGGGACGTTGTAGGTGGGACTCGGTCCCTCCATGCGGTGCAGGAACCACAGACGGCGCTGGGCGAAGGAGAGCGGTACGCGTTCGGGGCGCTCCACCGCCGTGAGCGGTGCGCGCACGGGCCCGCCGGAGACCGACCTGACCAGCGCGTCCACCGCCGCGACTGTGGGAGAGCGGAACACGTCCCCCAGGGCCAGCTCCGCGCCCAGCACCGCGCGCACCCTGCTGACCAGCCGGGTGGCGAGCAGGGAGTGGCCGCCCAGGTCGAAGAAGGAGTCGTCGATCCCGACGGCCTCCACTCCGAGGAGTTCGCGGAAGACTCCGCAGAGGATCTCCTCCTGGGGAGTGCGCGGGGCCCGGCCGGTCGATGTGTACCGGGGTGCGGGCAGGGCCCTCCTGTCCAGCTTGCCGTTGGCCGTCAGCGGGAGCTCGTCCAGCACCACCACCGCCGACGGCACCATGTGGTCGGGCAGCGAGGCGGCCAGAGCCGCGCGCAGAGCGGCCGGGTCAGCCTCCGCTCCCGCCTCGGCCACCGCGTAGGCCACCAACCGCCGGTCGCCAGGACGGTCCTCACGCACCACCACGGCACCCTGGACGACACCGGACAACCCCGCAAGCACGGCCTCGACCTCACCGGGCTCGACCCGGAAACCGCGGACCTTGACCTGGTCGTCCACCCGGCCGAGGAACTCAACGGTCCCCTCCTCGGTCCACCGCACCAGGTCACCGGTGCGGTACAACCGGCCCCCCGGAGCACCGAAGGGATCGGGAACGAACCGCTCGGCGGTCAGGTCCGGACGACCCACGTACCCGAGCGCGAGACCGGCGCCCCCGACGTACAGCTCACCGGGCACACCCACGGGGACCGGGCGCGACCGGCCGTCCAGCACGTAGCAGCTGCGATGGGCGATGGGAGCGCCCACCGGGACCAGGGGGCCGTCGATCTCCGTGACCCTGTGCGAGTTGGTGAAGACCATGCTCTCGACCGGCCCGTAGCCGTGCTGCAGCCGCACGGTGGGAAGGGCCTCCAGGAAGCGGCGCATGTGCTCCGTGGACGGGGCCTCGCCGCCGGTGACGACCTGGCGCACACCTTCGAACACCTCCGGGTGTTCGTCGAGGACCAGGTTGAACAGACCGGCGGAGAGCCACATCGCGGTGACCCCGTGCTCGGCGACCAGTTGCGCCATCCGTCGCGGCTCGGGTGCCTGACCCGGTTGGAGCACGCACGTCGATCCGTGCAGCAGCGCACCCCAGAACTCCAGCACGAAAGCGTCCCAGGAGACCGGAGCGGTCTGCAGCCACACCTGTTCCGGTCCGAAGTCCAGGTAGTCCTGCCCGAGGAGAGTGGAGACCACGGAACGGTGCGGGGCCACCACACCCTTGGGCACACCCGTCGATCCCGACGTGAACATCACGCACGCGGGTGCCCCCGGGGGCACCCGCACACCCAGGTCCTCCGCGCTGCGCCGGGCCACGGTCGCGGCTTCGGCGTCGACCCGGACGAGGTGCTCGGCGCCCACCCCGCGTCCGGCCAGTCCCGCCCTGGTCACGACCGGTCCGACACCGGCGGCCGCGACCATCGTGGCCAGGCGGTCGTCGGGGAAGGCTGGGTCGAGGGGCACATACGCGGCTCCGGTCTTGAGCACCGCGAGCAGCGCGTCCGCGAACTCGGCGCCGCGCTCCAGCAGGACGCCCACCATCGTTCCGGGGCCGACACCGAGCCCGCGCAGGTGCCGAGCGAGGCGGTTGGCACGGGCGTTCAGGTCACCGTAGGAGACCACGGTGCCGTCGGACACCACCGCCGTGGCATCCGGCGCCATCGCGGCGCGCTCCTCGAACACCTCGTGCACGGCCCGGTCCGCCACCTCGGCCGACGCAACGGGGTTGAACCCCGCGACCACCCGCCGGTGCTCGTCCTCGGAGAGCAGGTCCAGGTCACCGACGGCGGTCCCGGGTTCACGGCACAGCGCGTCGAGCAGGCGGACGAACGACTCCGTACGGCGCTCCAGGTCCTCCTGGGAGAAGACCGCCGGGTTGGCGTCGAAGTCGATCTGCAGGGCGCCGTCGCGGCCGCGTTGGAGGACGTCGATCCGAAGTTCCTCGATGGGCCCCTGGAAGAGGTTGTGCGGAACGCAGGGGAGGCCGCCGAAGTCGACGTCGTAGTCGAAGGACATGATGTTGACGAGTGGGCCGAACTCGCGCCTGGTCTGCGGGGTCTGGCCGAGCAGCCGCCGGGTGGCGGCGACCGGGTGACGCTGGTGCGGCAGGCAGGATCGCAGAGCGGCCGCCACGTCGCGGGCCACGTCCGCCGCCGGCGCCTCCGGGTCAACGGCAAGGCGCAGCGGGATGACGTTGGAGTACATCCCGGGGGTGCGGCGGCTGAGTTCCGTGGTGCGCGCGGTGACCGGAAGGCTGAGGAGGATGTCCCGCTCCCCCGTCCACCGCTGGGTGTAGGCGGCCACGGCCGCCATGAGCATCTGTTTCCACCGGGTTCCGCAGCGCTCGGCCGCCCGCTGGATCCGGGCCACGCCCTCCTCGTCGATGATCCGAGTGCAGCGCAGGTACCGGGGTCCGGGTTCCGCCCGGTTCCGGGTGAGGGCGGTGTGGTGCGGTGCACCGTCCAGGTACCCGGCCCAGTAGCGGCGGTCCTCCTCGCGCTCCGGTCCGTCCTCGTACCGGGCCGACTCCTCGACCAGCGCGCCGAACGAGCCGAGGGTCGGGCCGGTGTCGGTGCCGTGGAGCAGCGCCGTGTACAACTCGGCCACGCGCCGGGCCAGCAGCATGAAGGTGTACCCGTCGACCATGAGGTGGTGCGCCCTCTGGAACCAGACGTGGCGGTCGCCGCCGAGGCGGAAGAGCACGTGGGCGTAGAGCGGGTGGCGGGTCACGTCCAGCGGCACCGCGAGTTCCTCGCGCATCATCGCCAGCGCCTCCGCGGCGGGGTCGTCGGCGTCGCCGAGGTCCACGATGCGCATGGGGTAGGTCAGCGTCGCGTCGGTCCACTGGCGGGGGCCGGATTCCGTGGCGACGAAGCGCGTGCGCAGGATCTCGCTCTCCGACACGACCCGCCCCACCGCCCGCTCCAGGACGACGGGGTCGAGCGGCCCCGTGATCTCGTAGTACTCGCCGTTGTTGAGCATCGGGCTGTCGGGGTCGGCTTCCTGGGTGAACCAGATTCCGCTCTGCGCCTCGTTGAGCGGCCGGGTTTCGTCGAATGTGCAGAGCATCGAGTTTCCCTTCTCCCTTTCCTGGACGTATCGGACTTGCGGCTGCGGCCTTCGGGGTTCGGAAAGCACCGGCCCCGGCTGGCGGGGCCGGGGTGCCCTCACGGGACGGTGCTCGGTTCCGCCGCGACCGACGCGACCGCGGCGGCCGACGCGGGCAGCAGGACGTCCTCGCTGCCCAGCGCCTCCGGGGAGTACTTGCCGAGCGCGCTGATGAGCAGGCGTGCCTCCAGTGCCAGCGCGCTGACGAGGTTGACCAGACCGTTCTCGGGGTCCTCGTCGACGGCGACGAGCGCGGCGCGGCCCAACCCCACGGCCCGCGCGCCCAGAGCGAGGGCGACGACCGCCCTCCCGGCCTCCCACATCCGCCCGGAGGCGAGCAGGCACCCGTCCGGGGCGCCGATCCTGCGCAGGCACTCACCGAGTGGCAGGCCCACCCGGCTCAGGAAGACCGGCGGCGCCCAGCCGGATCCTCCCTCGGCCCCGTCGACCGTGACGGCGTGCGCTCCCGCCGACCAGGCCACGCGGGCCGCGTGCCCGACGTCCCGCCCGGGCGGGAGCTTCACCCAGACCCGGACCCGCGGGAAGTTGTTGCGCATGAACCTGATCTGCTGGGCGAGGATCTCCTCGGTGAACGTGCCGGGGCTGGAACTGCGCAGCCGCGGGCCGCCTCGGGGGTCCAGGCTGGCGGTGACGTCATAGCGGTCCGAGAGGCGGGCGGCGTCGGCTTCGCCGACCATGGTCATGCCGCCGAGGCCGGGCTTGGCGCCCTGGCCGAGCTTCAGTTCGAACCCCATGCGGCCCGAGTCCAGCAGCGGTGCGACGGCCGGGTCGGTGTGGACCCGGTTCCACACCTCGGCGTCGGCGTCCTCCGTGCTCTGCTGAACGACCACGCCCCCGACGCCCTCGGGCAGTTCCGAGGCGTAGGCCTCCAGCCTGCTCAGCAAGGAGGAGTCCGCACTGTAGCCGTGGGCGGGCGCCACGTTCTCGCCCACCACCAGGGGGATGCCCAGGCGTCCGGCCTGCCGCCCCGCGGCGAGGGCGAGTTCGGTCCCGACCTGGGTGGACCCGAAGGCCGACACGTACACCGGAAGCTCCGAGGCGAAACCGCCGATCCGGGTCCGCAGCTCGACGTCGCTGAAGAGCGGCTCCCGGGCCAGGTCGATGAGCTTCTCCATGCGGCGGGGCATGAACACCGGGGGCACGAGGCGGGCGGCGTCGAGGGGGTCCGCAGTGGCGGCGGAGGTGACGTCCGCCCCGATGACGGTCCTACCGTAGGAGTCGTCCGGCGGGAACACGGCGGCGCTGCCCCTGCGGGCGCGGTCGCGGATCGCCTGTTCCGGCAGGCCATCGGCGTGCAGTCGGTTCATGCCGACACCACCCCGGGAAGTTTCGGATAGGCGGTGACCTGCCACAGGGAGTCCATACCGGTCAGGTACCGCAGGACCCGCTGCAGGCCCATACCGAACCCGGCGCTGGCGGGGATGCCCTCGCGGGCCTCCTTCAGGTACCAGCCGTACTTGGCGGGGTTCTCGCCGCTCTCGCGGATACCGGTGACAATCGCCGCGTAGTCGGCCTGGCGTTCGCTGCCGCTGACCAGTTCGCCGTAGCCGCCGTGCGCCAGCAGGTCGAAGTTGCGCAGGACGCCGGGGTGCTCGGGGTCCTCCCGGTCGTAGAAGCCCCGGGAGCCCTTGGGGTAGTCGGTGACGAAGAAGGGCCGGTCCGCCTTGTGGGACAGCATCGCCTCGCCCTCCCAGTCGATCTCGGCCCCCGCGTCCTGGTCGTGGCCCATCCCGCGCAGGGTGTCGACCGCGTCGGTGTGGGTGCGGATGCCGAAGCCGCCCGCGAGCAGTTCCTTGAAGAAGACCGGATCCCGCCCGAGGCCGGTCAGGAGTTCGGGGACCCGATCGAGCACGTGGGCGACGACGTGGGTGAGCAGTCGCTCGGCCACCCGCATCGCGTCGTCCCGGGTGGCGCCCGCGATCTCCACGTCGATCTGGTGGAACTCGAAGAGGTGGCGTCCGGTGGAGGCGGTCTCCAGGGGTTCGGCACGCACGTTCGGCGCGATGTAGAAAAGCTTGGGGAAGCCGCGCAGCGACGCCTGTTTGTAGAGGATCGCGCTGGTCATCAACTTGTAGCGGTGACCGTAGAAGTCCACGTCGAGCTGTTTGGCACCGCGGCCGCCGGGGTCGGTGACCGGGCCGGTCAGGGGTGGCAGGAGCTCGACGAAGCCCTGTCCGCGCAGGTGGTCGCGGGTCGCTGCGAGGACCTCCTGCTGGACCAGCATGATGTCGCGCGTGGTCGGGGAGGTGAGGTGCTCGCCCAGGGGCGGGATCGGCGCGGGGTTCGCGGGGTCGTTCATGGTTCCTCCGTTTCGGAGCGCCGGGGTCGGCGGTCGTGGGGGTGCGACACCGGGTCCGCTCACGTGACCCGGTCGTAGCGCTGTTCGACGTGGTGGAGCATCATGAGCAGGGCGTCGGCGGTCAGCCGGGTGGGGACCACCGAGTCCACGGGCACGGGGATCGGCATGTTCCCGGTACTCAGCCAGCGCAGGTATCCGTCGTCGCCGATGTAGCTGCGGGCCTGTCCGCGGTTGTCCGGGTGCAGGCAGAACGGAAGGTCGAGCCGGCCCCGTTCGAACGCGCGGGGAAGCGCCCGTCCGACGTCCGGGTCGATGTCCAGGACCGCCTCGACGAGCGAGCGCGCCTCGGCGAGGACACCGCTGTCCCCCGCCTCGGCCACGCGCGGTCCCGCCGTCTCCGCGGCGCGGGCGCTTGCCTCCAGCGCCCGGATGTTCTCCTCGATGGTGGGGATCCGGTGCGCCTCCGCCTCGGTCTTGACGATGACGCGTGCGGCCCCGGCGCGTACGGCGGTGCGCGCCGCCTGTTCCATCAGGAGCACCGCGCCGCGGGAGGTCCGGGGGTAGACCCCCATGTAGGCGTAGAAGACGATGTGCCACTGGGTGTCGGGGAGGTACTCGCTCGCCAGTCGGCGCAGGGCGAGCACGGCCTCCTCGTCCTGCGCGGGGTGGATCTGCTGGGCGTAGCTGAGCGAGAGGCTGCGGATGCCGTGCTGTCGGAAGAAGACCCCTTCGAGCAGGCTGATCGCGACGAGCAGGCTGGGCGGGCAGAGCTGGCCGAGCATGCATCCGCCGAAGCTCTCCACGTGGGGACGGCGCCCGTCGGCCCCGGACTCGGCGAAGAGTTCGGTGCTCTCGACCCAGCTGTCCACCGCCTCCCGTAGCGGGGTGCGGCTGTAGGGCAGGCAGTAGGAGACCGGTCCGCCCTCGGTGGCCTCCAACCCGAGTCGGGTGAGGGTGCGGAAGATGTCCTGCGGCCGGGAGGATCCGTGGCGGACCTGCACGGGGAAGGCCGTGTCCCGGACCCCGTCGAGAAGCTCCACGGTCTCGTGGTCGGGACGTGCGACGATCGGATAGCCGTTGAGCTTGACGCCGTCGGCCAGGGCCCTGCGGGCGGCCTCGTGGTTTCCCGTCCGCGTGTAGCTGTCCAGGGTCAGGGTTCCCACACTGACCGCGTCGGCCGCCTTGGTCGCGACCAGGCCCGCGCGCATCCGTCGCAGGTCGCCGAAGCCCATCCGGGGCTGGACGACGAGGTTCCCGTTCCGTTCCGCGGCGGCGACGAAGTCACCGAAGGAGGGACGGGCGGTGTCGAGGGGCGGGGTCATGACACCGCTCTCAGCCCGCGCGCCGTCACGAACTCCCGGAACCCGCCCAGCTCGTGCTCCGCGAAGACCGCGTCGAACCCCTCGTTGAGGAGGCGGCGGGTGAAACCGACGTCGCGGACACCGTCCACACCCAGCTTCCCGCCCACGACGAGGGGGATCCGTTCGAGGCCGGGAACAGCGCGCAGGTGCCGGATCAGCCCGAGTGCGTCGTTGAATCCGTGGCCGTTGACGCTGCTCACCACGACCAGGTCGGGGCGGTGTTCCAGGCACGCGTCGGCCAGCAGCTCCTCGGGAACGCAGGCCCCGACGTTCACGACCTCGTGCCCCATCTCCTCCAGCAGGAGCTGCATATAGATGAGATTCCAGGTGTGTGAGTCGGAAACGGTACTGGAAACGATGGACTTGGGCCGAAAACCCGTCACGCCACCACGGAACATCTATCCCACCTCGAATGGCGCTTGGCCGTTGGTTTCTTTCCTCGCGGAGAAGTTATGTCCCGTACGGACGGAGAACGGGAAGTGCTGTCGGCAGATTGGGCGGCATGTGCGCCGACCACGGCTCAGGCCGCGACCGGGGCCGCGACCCGAGGGGTGTGCGCCGCACGCAGGACGCGGACGAGGTTGAGCGTGTGCACACGGGCCTGGCCGGTGCCGCGCTCGCAGTGCACGAGCCCGCGAGTGATCAGGCCGTTCAGCACCCTGCCGCAGTCGGCGAGCGGGAGACCGCAGATACGTGCCAGGCCGTCCGCGCGTTCGCCGTCGGCGGTGGCGCACAGCAGGTCCAGCACGGTCTCCTCGTCCGGGGAGAGGGTGGCGAACGCCCTGTTCAGTCCCTCGACGACGCCGGGCACGGCGGGGCCGGTCAGCGAGCTGAGGAACGGGAGGGGGTCCTCCCGCAGGCAGGCGAGCAGGGTGGCCGGGTCGTAGAGGGTCAGCCATGTCGCCGCGCAGACCAGCGCGCCGGGGATCCGGTCGAGCAGCACGCAGATCTCGGCCAGCAGCGGGGCGTCCTCGGGGCCGGGGCTGGGTGAGAGACGGGTGTCGCCCAGGTGCCAGACGAGCACGTCCACGGCCGCGGCGGGCGCGAGGGCAGCCAACGGGAAGACCTGCTCACCGGGTACGCCGTAGGGCTGGTCGGCCACCGCGAGAACGCGCAGGGCGGGGCATTCGTGGAGGAGGCGGGCGAGCGCCGCGCCGTTGGGTGCCCCCGGACGGGGCGCGTCCAGGACCAGCAGGGCGGGGCGGTCTCCCACGGTGTGCACCAGGTCGGCCACCCCGTCGCGGTCGCTGTCCACGGGTCCGACCACGGAGAACAGGTCCGCGACGGCCCGGCCCACCAGGTCGGCCAGCTCACCGGCGGGCGCCGGGAAGTCGTGGTCGGACCCCGTGGCCCACAGGACCGGGAGCTCGCAGGAGCGGTGCAACCGCTGGGCGACCTCGATCGCCAGGCGGCTCTTGCCGACCCCCGGGGCCCCGGTCACGGTCACCAGGCGGCGGCCCGGAGCGGCCAGGGCCATGGCGAGGGCCTCCGCCTCCTCCTGCCGCCCCAGGACGGGGGTGCGGGGATCCGGGGCGGGTGCGACGACGGCGTCCGGTCCGCACAGGCTGACCGTGCGGGCGCCGCGCCGACCCGCGGCGGCCAGCAGGTCGGCGCGGTCGCGGTCACCGAGGCGCAGGGCCTCTCCCAACAGGCGGACGGTGTCCCTGCGCGGGTGCAGGGCCCTCCCGTGTTCGAGGTCGCGGATGGCCCGGACACTGATCGTGGAGAAGTCGGCCAGCTCCTGCTGCGTGAGCCCGGACCGCGAGCGGTACCGGCGGAGCAGATCTCCGAAGCGCTGGTTCTCAGTGGGGGATGCCATCCTCTGCGCCCTCTTTCCTCTGGGTCGGTTCCGAACAGGACCCATTCTGGAAAAAGCCGCTATCTCCGGCGCATCGTCCGGCAAAACCGCCGGTCCGGAGAGGGCGGACCGGGCCGGACCATCGATCCGACGGGACCGGTGGGACCGCTGTGGCCTGTGCGGGAACGATCAGGGGCGGGGTTGCGACGCGGGTATCCCGCCTGAGGGAAAGGGGGATAGCGGCGTGATAGCCAAACCAGCGATTCGGCGATGCCCCCTGTTTCTAGATTCGTGTTCATCGGAAGAACGAACACGAAAGGCACTCACTTGAAGCTCCTCAGAATCCTCGCCGCCGCGGCCATCGCCGCCACCGCCGCTCTCGGCCCGATCGTCCTCACCGGGGCCGCCGCCCACGCCGGCACGTCCCTGAGCCCCGGAGCGCCCATCTCCCAGGAGAGCCCGAACAACGACCCCTGGGAGCCGTAGACCGCAGGGGCGTCCACCGGGTCCGCCCGTGTCAGGAACCGGGTGCTCCCGCGATCCGCACCGCCTCGGCGTGCTTGGACTCCATCCCCCTCTCCGCGAACACCCCGGCCACCCTCTCCGCGAGTTCGACGGCCTGCCCGCTCTCGCCCAGGCCCTGGAGCAGCCGCGCCAGGTCCAACCCGACCTCGGCGGCACCCGCGCCGTCCCGGATCTGTTCGCGTACGGCCAGCGAACGGCCGAGGAACCGCCGGGCCTCCCCCGACCGCCCCAGCAGCCCGCAGACCCGCCCCAGGTCATGCAGGAGATAGCCCTCCCCGATCGGATCGCGCAGCTCGCGCACCAACTCGAAGGACTCGGTGAGGATGCCCAGCGCCTCCCTGTGGTCCCCCTTCAGTAACGAGTACTGACCGATCCTGCGCAGCACCTGCGCGCGACTGCGCGGGTCTCCCGTCGTCTCCGCGTGCTGACGGGCGCGCAGGAGCTCGACCATCCCCCGCTCCTCCTCGCCCATGGCCAGCCGGACGTGCCCGGTGAGCAGCAGGGTGCGGCCCATGCCCGCCACGTCGCCGATCGACTCGAAGACCTCGTAGGCCCGTTCCCCGAAGTCCAGCGCGCGCTCTCGGTCGCCGTCCACGTTGGCCAGGTGGGCGAGTTCGCGCAGGCACTTGGCGCGGCCGAGCGCGTCCTCGAGGCCGGTGAAGCCCTCCAGGGCGGCCGTCATCGCCGCCCGCGCCTCGTCGTTCTTCCTCTGGTCCAGGTAGAGGCAGCCGTTGGAGAAGGTGATCGCGGCAATCCCACGCAGGTTGCCCGCCGCGCGTACCGCCTCCATCGCCCGCTGGTTGGTGAGGGCCCACTCGTCCGGGTGGCAGCGCCGGCCGAACAGCGTGAGCAGGGACACCGCGAGATCCCAGCAGAGTTCGTCGAGCCCCGCCCGGGCCGCGGTGTCCACGGCCGCGTACAGGTTGTCCTGCTCCCGCTCCAGCCACTCCATCGGGTCCGCGAGGGCGACCTCGGTGAGCGCGCGAGGCGGGTGCCAGCGCGTGCCCTCGCCGTGCAGGAGCAGGTAGTCGCCGCCGTGGATACGCCGGTTGGCCTCGTCCACCAGGCCGAGCCACCCTCCGACGAGTCGTCCGAGGGCGGCGTGCCGGTCGGGCCCGGGTTCCTGGTCGAGGAGGCGCTCCCGGGCGAACAGGCGGATGATGTCGTGGAAGCGGTACCTGGGGTCGCCGCCGGGGTCGATCCCGGTGACGTCCAGCATCTGGGCGTCCACAAGGGGTTCGAGCAGGTCCGACGGGTACCGGCGACGATCGTCGAGGAGCGCGCCGGCGATCCAGCCCGGCTGGTTCGGCCCGTCGGCGAGGGCGAACAGCCGGAGGGTGCGGCGGGTGACGTCGTCCATGCCGTCGTAGGTCAGGCTGAGGCTGGCGCGGACCCCGAGTTCGCCGTGGGTGAGCTCGTCCAGGCGGTGGCGTTCGTCGGAGAGCCGGTTGACCATGGAGGCCAGGGACCAGTGCGGGCGCGCCGCCAGGCGCGCGGCGACGATGCGCAGGGCCAGCGGCAGCCGTCCGACCGATCGCACCAGTGAGTCGGCCGCGGCGGGTTCGGCCTCCACCCGCCCGGAGCCGACGATCCGGCGGAGGAGGTCGAACGACTGGTCCCGGTCCAGCACGTCGAGTTCGACGAGGACCGCCCCGGGGACGCCGGTGAGCCTGGCCCGGCTGGTGACGATCACGCCGCATCCCGGGCTGCCCGGAAGCAGGTCCGCCACCTGGCGCTCCGATCCGGCGTCGTCGAGCACGACCAGGACCCGGCGCTCGGACAGCAGGCTCCGGTACATCTCGGCGCGCTCGTCGCGGCCCTCGGGAATGGACTGGCCCGGGATGCCCAGCGCGCGGAGGAAGCGGGCGAGTACCTCGGCGGTCTCGGTGGGGCTCTCACGGCTGCCGCGCAGGTCGCAGTAGAGCTGCCCGTCCGGGAAGCGCTCGTCCTGGAGGCGGTGGGCGACGTGGACGGCCATGGCGCTCTTGCCGACCCCGGGCCGACCGATGATGACGGCGACACCGACCGCGTGGCCGCGCTCGGGGAGCGTGAGGGCGACCTCCACGGAGCTGACGGACTCGGCGCGGCCGACGAAGTCCGCTGTGTCAGCGGGCAGTTGCCGGGGGCGGGCCTCACCGACGCCGGAGTACGCTTCGGGCTCCTCGGGCAGGATCGGGAGCTCGTTCCCCTTGTCGTCGCCGTCAGGGGCGGCAGGTGTGACGGGGGGCGAGGGGGACCGAAGGTCGGTCCGCTCCGGGCCCAGGAGCAGGGTCGGGTCCCCCGAGAGGATGCTCGTCTCCAGGCCGCGCAGCTCCTCGCCCATCTCCAGACCGAGTTCCCCCATGAAGAGGTCCCGGCCCCTCCGGTACGCCTCCAGCGCCTCGGCCTGCCGACCGGAGCGGTAGAGGGCGAGCATCAGCTGCTTCCTGAGGCGTTCGCGCAGGGGGAAGTCCTGCACGAGCGCGTTGATCTCACCGATGAGCCCGCTGTGGCGGCCGAGCCCGAGCTCGAGCTCGATGTAGGTCTCGATGAGGTTGGTGCGGGCCTCGTCCAGGCGCGCGGCCTTGGTCCCGAGGCTGCGGCTGGAGATACCGCTGAGCGTGGGACCGCTCCAGAGCCCGGACGCCCTGCGCAGGAGGGCCACCGCCTCGGCGTCCCGGCCCTCCCTGCCGACGACCTCGGCCTCGGCCGCGAGCCGTTGGAAGCGACGCACGTCGATCGCGTCGGGTTCGGCCTGGAACCGGTAGCCAGGAGGCCTGGTCTCCAGAGTGGCCCCGGTCGAGGCGAGGCACTTCCTCAGCCGGGAGACACAGATCTGCACCTGCGTGCGCGCGGTCCCCGGCGGGTCCTCGTCCCAGATCGCGTCCACGAGGTAGTCGGTGGACACGACGTGCCCGGCCTCCAGCAACAGGGCGGCGAGAACGACCTGTTGCCGTCCCGGGGGGATGCGCACCTGGCCTTCGGCACCCTCGACCTGAAGTGGCCCGAGAATTCTAAAGGGGGGATCCCCTCTGTCCTCGACAAGTGTTTCATAGCCGATGACGGGCCCCTTTGACGGCAGGGTCGGGGTGGGCCGACCAAGGTTATTCTCGGATCCTTGTCGGCCAAGGTAGCCACTCGAAAAGCAACCCGTCAATATGGACCCGACAACAACAAGGAAACGGATGGTAGCCATGCGATAGCGAACGAATAGGTCCGATGGGCATCCTGGTACTCAGAGCCAGAACACAAGCCGCGCCTGCGCGAGCGGGACGTGACGATCCGTGACCAAAAACGGGTTCGGAGCAGGGGGCAGGGAGCGTGGCCACAGTCGAGAATGATCACGACCACCTATCACCAAACGCCACGATAACCTCACTCGGAGTAGAACACGTTCGCCTTTCGTATCACTATTTAGATAGCGGGGATATTGACGGATACGCATCGCTGCTCGCGGAAAAGGTGCAGATAAAGCGACCCGACCTTCCGCTCGCGCACGGGCGAGACGAAGCCGAAAGACTGTGCGGCGACCCGCTGCGCCCCCGCGGTTTCCACGACCTCTACCGGGTGTTCGGTCAGTCCGGGCACATCGCCGCGGTCGGCCGCTTCGTGGTCCTGCCCCACGAGCCCGACCGGGGCCCCGAGGACGTGGACTTCGTGGACATCTTCACCCTGGCCGACGACGGTCTGATCCTCGGCCAGCGCCGCTTTCTGTCCCCGCGCTACGCCGACCGGCGGCGCGGCGGGTGGACCCCGGCCTCACAGCCGGGCGGGAGCACGTGAGCGGACGCGACCACGGGTGCCCTGCTCGTTCCCGATCACACGGAACCGTTTGCCCCGTTCACGCGTCACAAAGCATGACGAACGCTTCTCTCCCCCGGTCGCCGCACCGCCAGCCCCGCGTCGCTCCCCCGGTGCCGGACCGACCAGGTTCACCTCGCAGAAAGAGACACCCACGTGTTGCTGAGTGCATCCTCCACCGGCGGCCAGGAGGCGGCTGACGCGGCCTTCCTGACCTTCGGAGTGGCCCTGGCCATCGGCCTCGTCGTCCTCATCGCCCTCCTGGTGATGGTCACGCGCCTCTTCCGGAAGGTCGAGCAGGGCAAGGCCCTGATCATCTCCAAGGTCAGGGACGTCCACGTCACCTTCACCGGCTCCATCGTCCTCCCGGTCCTGCACAAGGCCGAGATCATGGACATCTCCCTCAAGAGCCTGACCCTGGAGCGCGGCGGCCGTGATGGCCTGACCTGCAAGGACAACATCCGCGCGGACATCAAGGTGTTCTTCTACGTCCGTGTGAACGAGACCGCCGAGGACGTCAAGAAGGTCGCGAAGGCGATCGGCACCGCGCGCGCCAGCGACCAGGACACCCTCCAGGAGCTCTTCAACTCCAAGTTCTCCGAGGCGCTCAAGACCGTCGGCAAGCAGTTCGACTTCGAGGAGCTGTTCACGCACCGCGAGCAGTTCCGCCACGCGATCGTGTCCCTGATCGGCACCGACCTCAACGGCTACATCCTGGAGGACGTGGCCATCGACGAGCTGGAGCAGACTCCGCTCCACCACCACGACGCGAACAACATCCTCGACGCGCAGGGCATCTCGAAGATCACGGAGCGCACCGCCAAGGAGCACAAGCGCACCAACGAGTTCGAGAACGACCGCCGCAAGGAGATCGACCGCCAGAACACGGAGACCGCCGAGACCCTCGCCGAGCTGGAGAAGCGTCGCGAGGAGGCGGCCGCCAAGGCCAAGCGCGAGATCGAGATCATCCGCGCGCAGGAGGAGGCCGAGACCGCCCGCGTCCAGGCCGAGGAGCGGCTCAAGTCCGAGACCGCCAACCTGCGCACCAACGAGCAGCTCGGCGTCCAGTCCGAGAACCAGCAGCGTGAGATCGCGGTCGCCGAGAAGAACCGCGAGCGCGTCATCGCCATCGAGACCGAGCGGATCGAGAAGGACCGCCTCCTGGAGGTCATCGGCCGCGAGCGCGAGACCGAGCTGAGCCGCATCGCCAAGGACAAGGAGGTCGAGGCCGAGAAGCGCGAGGTCGCCGACGTCGTCCGCGAGCGGATCGCCGTCGACCGCACCGTCGCCGAGCAGGAAGAGGCGATCAAGAAGCTCCGCGCCGTGGAGGAGGCCGAGCGCCAGCGGCAGTCCATCATCATCCACGCCGAGGCCGAGGCGCAGGAGAACCTGGTCAAGGACATCAAGGCCGCCGAGGCTGCCGAGGCCGCCGCCAAGCACAAGGCCCAGGAGGAGCTCACGCTCGCCGAGGCCCGCCAGCAGGCCGCCGAGCTGGACACGCGCGCCAAGATCCGACTCGCCGAGGGCATCCAGGCCGAGGCTGCCGCCGCCGGTCTGGCCGAGGTCCAGGTCCGCCAGCAGGACGCCGAGGCCGTCGAGAAGCTCGGCCGCGCCGAGGCCGTCGTCGCCCGTGAGAAGGCCGACGTCGAGGCCGACGCGGTGGAGAAGAAGCTGCGCGCCGAGGCCGCCGGTCTGACTGACAAGGCCGCCGCCATGGCCGCCCTGGACCAGGTCAGCCGCGAGCACGAGGAGTACCGCCTGCGCCTGGACGCCGAGAAGGAGGTCCGCCTGGCCGGGATCGACGTGCAGCGTCAGGTCGCCGAGGCCCAGGCCACGGCGATGGCCGCCGGTCTGGAGAGCGCCGACATCAGCATCGTCGGCGGCGACGGCGCCTTCTTCGACCGCATGGTCAACTCCATCGGCATGGGCAAGGCCGTGGACGGGTTCGTCGGCAGCTCCGACACCGTCCAGGCGCTGGGCAGCGGTTGGCTCAGCGGCGAGGGCAACTTCGCCGACGACGTCAAGCGGGTCCTGGCCGAGGCCGACAGCGAGGACGTCAAGAATCTGACCGTCTCCGCCCTGCTGCTCAAGCTCATCGCGGCGGGCGGCCCCGAGACGGGCAAGCTGGACAACCTGCTGACGACTGCCCGTTCCCTGGGCCTCGACCAGCTTCCCGTGAACGCTCTCGCCCCCGTGAAGCAGTGAGGTAGTCCTCCGTGACCGAGGCCCACTCCCAGGAGAACCGGGAGACCGACGGCCCCGGGCCGGAAGCCGAGGACGCGCGGTCGCTGGACGCGGGCACCTACGAGGTGCTCCGCGCCCGGCTCCGCGAACAGACCGGTGAGCTGGCCCGGCGGACCGAGGAACTCAACAACCGCCGACTCGAGGTGTTCGGCGGCACCGAGCTCTCCCTGCGCGGTACCGAGCGCATCCGCACCGAACACAACTGCGTGCCACGCGACATCGTCAGCGTGGGGCGCTCCGTGGGGAACGACGCCGACGGGGACATGATCCTCTTCGGCTACAACGTCTACATCGGCATGCAGAGCCAGACGCACGTCTCCGACGTGTTCTCCCTGCACCGGTACGAGCACGGCGGCGACTCCTTCGAGTTCACCGACGCGGCCGAGGACGCCGTCCCCGGTCTCCTCGCCGACGAGCGGTTCCGCCAGGAGTTCGCCCAGCTCTACCGGTACTACCGCGACGCCCGCCTGCTCCAGCTGCGCCGGGTCGAGGAGCGGCTGCTCGCCGTCTTCCAGACCGGCCCACGCACCGAGGACGTGCGGGTGCTGCGGTGGTCGGTCTCGCCCACCGGCGAGGTCGCCTACCTCGATGACCGGGGGGAACGCGACCACGTGTTCCCGCCCTCGCACGACTTCTCGTGGACGGAGGCCACCCGCGAGGACCACGTGCAGGGCCGGCACCCGCACATCTCGATCCGCGACGAACTGTTCGTGGAGACGGTCGGCGGCGACCTCACCATCAAGGTGGAGGACAACACCGAGGTCGGCGAGGGCATCTACAGCGAGCCCGTCGACGAGCCGCTGCAGAGCCTGGCCGACGCTTCGGTCTTCCACGCGCAGGTCGGCGCGCTCGTCCTGCTGAAGATCAGGCCGTACAACGAGACCGCGTGGCGCTACCTGGTCTTCAACACGCGGACCAAGGGCGTCGAACGCCTCGACGGTATCGGCCAGTCCTGCCAGCGCCTGCCCGACGACCAGGGGCTCATCTTCCCCGGCGGGTACTACCTGTCCACCGGGGTCGCGCGGACCTTCGACACCGACGTCACCGACCTGGAGTTCGAACGGGTGGTGCGCTCGCCCAACGGCGAGGACGTGCTGTACGTCTTCCACTCGCGGGCGGACGGCCGCAGCCTGCTGCTGTCGTACAACACCATCCGCAAGGAGGTCGCCAACCCGATCGTCTGCCACGGCTACTCGCTGTTCGACGACGGGACCATGACGGTCTTCCGTGACACCTCGGGTGAACCCACCCGGGTGCACCCCATGCAGGTGTGGCAGACCCCGTACGTGTCCGACGTGTACGCGGCCGCGCAACCGGTCGGCACCGGGCCGCTGGAGCGGATCGGCAACGCCGAACTGGTCCAGGGCGTGTCCGAGTGCCTCTCGGTGGCGCGGATCTCCGAGGACATGCGGCCCTCCACCGAGGTGTTCGAGGCACTCATCGCCTCGTGCCGCAGGGTCCTGGACCGGTTCCACTGGCTGGGTGAGGACGAGCTGGGCGACCTCGCCGCCCCGCTCACTGAGGTGCGCTCCACGGCCGAGCGGGTACTGGACGAGTTCGAGACCGTCCAGGAGCTCACCCGTCAGGCCGCGAAGAGCCTCTCCGAGACGGAGGAGAAGGTCACGGCGCTCATCCGCCGGTCGCGGGGCGAGACCCCGCGCTCGGCGGAGGGGTGGGTGACCCGGCTGACCGAGCTGCGCCGCGCCCAGGGGCAGGCCGCCACGCTGCGCGAGATGCGCTACGCGGACACCGCCCGGATCGACGCGGTGGAGGAGGGCCTCGGTGAGGAGATCGCCTCCGCCGGGCGCCGCACCGTCGCCTTCCTCGAACAGGACGACGCCTTCGACGGCTACCACTCCGAGGTGGAGCGGCTGGTCGAGGACGCCGAGGCCTTGGAGGCGGTCAGCGCCGCCACCGCCGTGGGCGAGCGGATCGCCGAACAGACCGAGGGC
Organism: Nocardiopsis sp. B62; assembly: GCF_018070675.1. Lineage (NCBI taxonomy): Bacteria > Bacillati > Actinomycetota > Actinomycetes > Streptosporangiales > Nocardiopsidaceae > Nocardiopsis > Nocardiopsis sp. B62. The sequence goes on from NZ_JAGPXK010000036.1 coordinate 19,397, forward strand.
CTGCAGGTCGTCACCGAGGTGATCGGGTCCCTGGACATCGGCGACGCCCAGGTGCGCACGCGCATCCTGGAGCGGATCAGCGAGGTGATGGCCGGGGTCAACCGGGCCCGAGCCACGCTGGAGTCGCGACGCAGGGAACTGCTCGCCCTGGAGGGCCGGGCCGAGTTCGCCGCGGAGTTCGCCCTGCTGGGACAGGCCATCACCGGGGCGATCGCCGCTGCGGACACCCCGGAGCGCTGCGACGAGCAGCTGGGCCGGATCATGCTCCAACTGGAGAACCTGGAGTCGCGCTTCGCGGAGTTCGACGACTTCCTCCAGGAGCTGTCGGACAAGCGCGAGGACGTCTACGAGGCGTTCTCCACCCGCAAGCAGTCGTTGGTCGACGCGCGCTCCCGAAGGGCCGACCGGTTGGCGTCCTCCGCCGCCCGGGTCCTGGAGGGCGTGCACCGGCGGGTCGCGGCCCTGACCACGCTGGAGGACATCAACACCTACTTCGCCTCGGACGCGATGGTGACGCGGCTGCGCCGCACCGCCGAGGAGATGCGCGAACTCGGCGACACGGTGCGCGCCGAGGAGCTGGAGGGCCAGATCCTGGCCGCCCGCCAGGAGGCGGGTCGGGCGCTCCAGGACCGCACCGACCTGTACGAGGGCGGCGCCGGAGGGGAGACCATCCGGCTGGGCAGGCACCGCTTCGCGGTCAACACCCAGCCCATCGACCTCACCCTCACCCCACACGACGGGCAGATGTCGGTGGCGGTCACCGGTACCGACTTCCGGTCACCCGTGAGGGACGAGGCGTTCCAGGAGACCCGGCACCTGTGGGACCGGCTGCTGGTCTCCGAGAGCCCCGAGGTGTACCGGGCGGAGTACCTGGCCACGTCGATCCTGAGCGCGGCGGAGGAGGGGGCCGAGGGGTTCAGCCTGGAGGCCCTCAACGAGGCCGTGCTCAACCCCGAGAACGGGGACTCCCTGGAGTCCCTGGTGCGGACCGCGGCGGAGTCCCGGTACGACGAGGGCTACGAGCGGGGCGTGCACGACCACGACGCCACCCGCGTCCTCGCCGCGCTGTTGCGGCTGCGCGCCGGGGCCGGACTCCTGCGCTACCCCGGGCAGGTCCGGGCCGTGGCCCAGCTGTTCTGGGCGTACGGAGCGGGCAAGGAGCGGCGGGGTGCCTGGAAGACGCGGGCGACCTCGCTCGCACGGGCCCGGAGCGTGTTCGGGGCGCGCCGGTCCGCGGCCATCGACGCGCTGCGTACCGAGCTGGCCGAGGGTGTGGACGCCTTCCTCACCGACACCGGTCTGTACCAGGACGCCGACCTGGAACTGGTGGGCGACTACCTCTTCGAGGAGCTGGCCCTGGACGGGGCCGCAGAGCGCGGGTTCGTGTCCGGTGCGGGCGCCCGGCAGCTGCTGGACCGGTTCCACCGGGCGCTGGGCAGCACCCGGGAGACGACCCGCAAGGCCTTCGAGGAGGACCTGCGGGGGCTGGGCGAGGACCTGGCCGCCCGTCACCAGCTGGTGACGGCGTGGCTGGAGGCGTACGCGACCACGCTGGAGGAGCCGCCCGCCCCGGGCGACCTGCCCGAAGCAGCCGCGATCGGCCTGTCCGAGAACGCTTTGGAGCGGTACGAGTCGTCGGCGGCGGTCAGTGAGAGCGTCACCGGTCTCCTGGGGTCGCACCCGAGGATCAGCGAGCGCTCCCTGGACGTGCGGCTGGACGAGATCCTGCCGCGCACCCGACGGTTCCGCACGGTGGAGGTGCCCGCCTACCGGGACTTCCAGCGCCGCCGGAACGCCCTGGTGGCGACCGAACGCGAGCGCCTGCGGCTGGAGGAGTACAAGCCGAAGGTGATGAGCGGGTTCGTGCGCAACCGTCTGCTCGACGAGTCGTACCTGCCGCTGATCGGCGACAACCTCGCCAAACAGCTCGGCGCGGCCGGGGACGACAAGCGCACGGACCAGAGCGGCCTTCTGCTGCTCATCTCCCCTCCCGGCTACGGCAAGACCACGCTGATGGAGTACGTGGCGAGCCGTCTCGGGCTGGTGTTCGTCAAGGTCAACGGCCCCGCCCTGGGGCACGCGGTCACCTCGCTGGACCCGGCCGAGGCCCCGGACGCCACCTCCCGCCAGGAGATCGAGAAGATCTCCCTCGCGTTGGAGATGGGCAGCAACACCATGCTGTACCTGGACGACATCCAGCACACCAACCCGGAGCTCCTCCAGAAGTTCATCTCGCTCTGTGACGGCCAGCGCCGCATGGAGGGAGTGTGGGAGGGACGGACACGCACCTACGACCTGCGCGGCAAGCGCTTCGCCGTCTGCATGGCGGGCAACCCGTACACCGAGCAGGGCAAGCGGTTCCGCATCCCGGACATGCTCGCCAACCGGGCCGACGTGTACAACCTGGGTGACGTGCTCTCGGGCAAGGAGGAGCTGTTCGCGCTCAGCTACATCGAGAACGCGCTCACCTCGAACCAGACCCTGGCGCCGCTGTCCACGCGGGACCGCGAGGACGTGTACACGTTCGTGCGGATGGCCCAGGGCGACGACTCGGTGGGCACGGACCGGCTGAAGCACCCGTACTCGGCGGCCGAGGTGGACCGGATCGTCTCCGTCCTCCAGAAGATGCTCCGGGTGCAGGAGGTGGTGCTGGCCAACAACCAGGCCTACATCGCCTCCGCGGCGCAGTCGGAGGACGCCCGTACCGAACCGCCGTTCCAGCTCCAGGGTTCGTACCGGAACATGAACCGGCTGTCGGAGAAGATCGTGCCGGTCATGAACGAGTCCGAGGTGGAGGCCGTCATCGACGACCACTACCTGGGCGAGGCGCAGACCCTCACCTCCGGCGCGGAGGCCAACCTGCTCAAGCTCGCCGAACTGCGCGGCGTGATGACCGCCGAGCAGGAGGCGCGCTGGCGCGAGGTCAAGGAGGGCTTCCGCCGCGGCCGCGCGCTGGGCGGGTCCGACGACGACCCGATGACCAGGGCCATCGGCGCGATGGGCCTGCTGGCCGACCGCGTGGGTGAGATCGGCACGGCCCTCGAACGGGGCTCCGAGAGGTAGTCACGCGGAACCTGCGGGGGCCGCCGTCCCGAGAGGGCACGGCGGCCCTTTTCGTTCTCACACGATGGGGAAGCGTTCGTCCCCGATCACCATCTCGACCCGCAGGTTCCCCCCCAGGGCCTCCACGTACCTCCTCAGGGTGTCGACCTGCGTGTGGCCGATTTCCCCGCGTTCGATGCTGGAGACTCGGTTCTGACTGACGTTCAGCTGCTGGGAGAGCTGCACCTGCGTCAGGTCGGCCGCCTCCCTGAGTTCGCGCAGCCGGTAGGACCGAACCTCGTCCAACAACCGCTGCTTGTGCCGCTCCACCGCTTCCCGGTCGACAGGACGCTTGGCCAGCATGTCTCGAAGGTTCGTCATCGGTGTCCTCTCCCTAGTCCGGCGGCGTGTTCGTCGAAACGCTGGTCGGCCAGTGGAATGTTGACCCGGTACCACTTCTGCCAGTTGATCGCCCTACGCACGGGACGCACAGGTTGCAAAGGAAGGTCGTTCGGGTGTTTTCCTCGGTCCGTGTTCACGGGGACCCCATGACCACTCCCCCCGCGTGACCACCCGGCGTACGTGAGGTGACCGCCACGGATTCCGTCAGAGGCGGATGGTCTCGCGCCCGGGGTCCGTGATCATCTTCGGGTCGCGGTCACGGAGCAGCGCCATGATCGGGGCGATCGTGTCGGCTTCCTGGGCGTACTCACCCTCCTCGGCCTTGAGCCCCACGACCTGGAAGAACAGCACCAGGCCGTTGTCGGTGTCCAGGATGCGCATGTCGGCGTCGGGCACGATCGCCAGCGAGGTCATGTCCCCGTTGGCGCTCTCGCCGCCGAGCGGGGACCGGGTGACGATCCAGTGGCCGACGTCCAGCTGCGCACCGGCCACGTACTGGTCGGCCAGCGCGTGCAGCACGCGCAGGATCCACGCGGGCACGGTCTCGTCGCCGTCCGCGCGCGGGATGCGGCACGTGAACTCGAATCCGGCGCCGGAGACCCGCTTCTCCTCGCTGGTCTTCTCCCCCAGCTCGGTGAGGCCGAAGGTGACCAGCAGCCAGTGCCCCTCCATGGGGTAGGCGAGGACACCGTCGATCCCCTGCTCGGACTCGCGGGCGGGGAACTGGATGGTCAGCGGGCGCACGTCCGGGTAGTGCTGCGCCCACCCCTCGTAGATCTGGGTGAGTCCGGGCAGCAGTTCCAGCATCGTGCGCTCTCCAGGGTCGTGAACGGTGCACCCCAGAGGATATGCGCCGAGGCGGGGGCGGCGGCGTGGTGGCGCCGCCCCGCCCTTGGGGTCAGACCCCGGCGAGCACCCGACCGGTGTCGCGCGCGGCGTCCAGGGCCCGGGTGCGCTGCTGCTCGGCCAGGTCCCTCAGGCCTTCCATCCCCGGGGTGGTGGCGGCCAGGGTGAGCTCGCACTTGATCAGGGTGAGGTCGGCCTGCCAGAGGTCGCCGACGACGCGCTCCAGATAGGGCGTGGAGTGGTCCCAGCCCTCGCGGGGAGTGCCGGGGCCGTAACCGCCGCCCGCGGTGGTGACCAGCGCGGTGGGAACCCCCTTGAGCAGCGGGTTGGTGGGCCCGGCACCGGCGATGACCAGGTCGACCCAGGTCTTGAAGTGCTGGGAGACGCCGTAGTTGTACATCGGCACGGCCAGGATCACGGCGTCGGCGCTCTCCAGTTCCCCGGCCAGCCGGGCGGCGAGCGCCAGCGCCTCGTTCTGGGCGGGTGTGCGCTCGGGCTCGGGGGTGCCGGAGCCCACGGTGGCGTGCACCCAGGCGTCGGCGGGAAGCGGGTCGGTCCCCAGGTGGCGGCGGTTCACTCCGCCATCCGGGTGCGCCGCGGTCCACTCCGCCTCGGCGCGGTCCGCGATCTCGGCGCTGGAGGACACGGACGGGAAGATGCTGCCGTCGAGCCGGAACAGGTTCATGATTCCTACTTCTCCCATTGGTTCGGTGTACCGCTGACCGGATGCGTGCCCGGCGTCGCGGCGTGATGACAGCATAAACGGACTATCCCCCGCTTAGTATTCCCGGGGTAGATTGATTCCGTGGATGTGCCAGTGGTCCCCTTCGGAAAACCGCGCCCCGAGCGGGCGGACGCGGCCCGCAACCGCGAGCACCTGCTACGGACGGTCCGCGCGATGATCGCCGAGCTGGGCCCGGAGAGCGTGACCATGGACGGCCTGGCCGAGCGCGCCGGGCTGGGCAAGGGGACCGTCTTCCGACGCTTCGGTACGCGCGCGGGGATCTTCCAGGCCGTGCTCCATGACGACGAGCTCCGGTTCCAGGAGCGGGTGCTGCACGGCCCACCGCCGCTGGGGCCCGGCGCCGAACCGAAGGAGCGCCTGATCGCCTACGGCCTGGCGCGCTTCGACATGCTCAGGGGCAACCACGCCATCTTCCGTGCCGCACTGGGCCATTCCCCGCTTGCCCCGGCCTCCGTGAGCATGACCCCTCCGCACGTCCGGATGCTGCTCCGCCAGGCCAGCCCGCCCCTCCCCCACCCGGACGGCCTCGCCCTCCAGCTCGCCGCCGCCCTGGAGGGCCCGCTGCTGCTGTACCTGCGCACGGACGAGCTCACCGGACCGCAGGGGGAGGTCGGCTGCAACCACCTGGCCGAAAGCTGGCGGACCCTCGTCGAGCGCGTCTTCGACGGCTGAGGCCAGCCCGGCGGTCACGAGGTCCGGCGCGCCCCGGATCTGCGCGCGAACGGCGGCCGGAGACGGGACCGGAGGCAATCACAGCCCCGGTGGCCCCTCTTGCCACGATTCGGCCGTAGAACGGAATCCGTCTTTACACGGAGCGTCGCTCCCCGCCTCTAACGTTCTGTTCCACCCTTCAAAGGGACCGTGAACAGGAGCAACGAGTGAACGCCAATCTCGCCATCGCGGCGGCCGGACCCGCGGACGGATTCGTCGGGTGGGTCGTCGGACTCATGGAGGTCCTCGGCGGGCCGGGGGTCGGTCTGGCCATCGCGCTGGAGAACCTCTTCCCGCCCATCCCGAGCGAGGCGATCCTGCCGACCGCCGGTTTCGCCGCCTCCCGGGGCGAGTTGGGGCTGGTGGAGGTCCTGGTCTGGGCCACCGTCGGCTCCGTGGTGGGTGCGCTCGCCCTGTACGGCCTCGGCGCCTGGCTGGGACGGGAGCGTTTCAGGGCGTTGGCGAGCCGCGTCCCGCTGGTCAAGATGGCCGACATCGACCGGACCGAGGCGTGGTTCGAACGGCACGGGCCCAAGGCGGTCCTCCTCGGCCGAGTCATCCCGATCTTTCGCAGTTTCATCTCGATCCCGGCCGGAATCGAGCGCATGTCCCTGCCGCTCTTCCTCGGGCTGACCACCCTGGGCAGCGCCGTGTGGAACACCCTGTTCGTGCTGGTCGGGTACCACCTGGGCGAGCAGTGGCACATCGTCGAGGGGTACGTCGGCGTCGGTTCCCGGGTCGTCCTGGGATTGGTGGCGGCGGCGGTCGTCTGGTTCGTGGTGCGTCGGGTGCTGGAGCGTCGGCGCGAGCGGCGGACCGCACCCGATCGCGGGCCCCGGCGCGGGTGAGGTCGCGGCCCGACGTACCCGGCGAGCGCACTCCCCTGGCGGTGGGGGCCGTCTGCCGCCCCGAGCAGATCGACCACCGGGCCCCGCCTCCCTGTTTCGTGTGGACTGAAGTGGTGAGGGTTGGGGGTGAGGGGATCGAGAGGTCGAGGAGCAAGGAAACGGGGAACGGCCATGAGACACCTTCTACTGCCCTCCCGCGAGGAGCTGCCGGTACTCGGTCAGGGGACCTGGGGCATGGGAGAGGACCCCGACGCGCACCACGCGGAGGTCCATGCGCTGCGGCACGGGCTCGACCTGGGCCTCGGGCTGATCGACACCGCCGAGATGTACGGATCGGGCGGGGCGGAGAGGGTGGTCGGGGACGCGATCCGCGGCCGCAGGGACGAGGTGTTCCTCGTCAGCAAGGTACTGCCGAGCCACTCCGACCGCCGGGGCGTGGTTGAGGCGTGCGAACGCAGCCTGCGTCGGCTGGGGACCGACCGCATCGACCTGTACCTGCTGCACTGGCGCGGAGGGGTGCCGCTGGCCGAGACGTTGGAGGCCCTCACCGAGCTGCGTGACTCGGGAAGGATCGGCGACTTCGGAGTCAGCAACTTCGACACCGACGACATGCGCGAACTGTGGGGCGAGACGGGCGGCGACGCCTGCGCCGCGAACCAGGTCCTCTACAACCTGTCCCGGCGCGGACCGGAGTACGACCTCCTGCCGTGGTGCCGGGACCACGAGATCCCCGTGATGGCCTACTCCCCCATCGAACAGGGGCGGCTGCTGGGCGACCCCGTCCTGGAACGGGTCGCCGAGGGGCACGGGGTCTCGGCCGCGCAGGTGGCCATCGCCTGGGTCCTGGCGGGCGGGGGCCTGTGCGCGATCCCGAAGGCGGGCACCGTCGGACACGTCGAGGAGAACCACGCCGCCCTCGACCTGCGCCTGACCGAAGAGGATCTGGCGGCCCTGGACGCGCGTTTCCCCGGCCCGGACGGGCCCAGCCCGCTCGACGTGCTCTGACCGGGGCGAAGGGAGCCGGGGCGCACGCAGCCGGGGGCGAGGACCAGGACGGGGCCGGACCCGGAACGGCCCGGGCCGGATGGGCGCTGGGGGCTGACCCGGAGCGGGTACGCAGCGGAACGGGCCCGGACAGCACCCTGTCCCCGAGGTGAGAGTCCGAGGTACTCCGCCAGGGGATCTTGTCCGAACCCGGAGCGGGATGTAACTTTCCTCCGAGTCAGACATCCACGTTGGAGACAACCGACAGTGCCCCGGTCGGCGACAGCCCCTCCCCTCTAACCCGCTCCTGAGGTGGACACGTGAAGACCCCCCGACCGCCGCGCTCGCGGCGTGCCCTGACCACCCTCACCGCCCTGGCCGCGGCCGTCCTGCTCTGCACCCCGCAGGCGGCCCTGGCCGAACCGGCGCCCGACGACACCGTCGAGTTCGTCCCCACTCCGGCCGACACCCCCACCGAACGCACCGAGGCCGACCGGGAGGCGCTGGAGGAGAAACTCGCCAACACCGCCGTCCCGCCCGGACCGCTGAGCTTCGGCGCCGAACCCCTCGCCGCCGCCCGGAACGCCGCCGAGGGCGCGGCGGCCGGTGCCTCCTGCGCGATCACGGCGGAGTCCGCCACCGCCCTGGCGCTGGCCCCCGTCTGGCCCGAGGTCTCGGTCGGCTCCGCCCTGCCTCCCTCGCCGATGACCCTGTCGAGGTACGACAACCAGTCCGGCCTGTACGACCCCGCCGGACGGGACGGCCTGTTCTTCAACCCGGGCGTCGGCCTGTGGCAGATGGACTCCGCCGGACTCGGCACCAACAACACGGCGGGCGAGGCGATCGACTCCGTCTGGGTCTCCGACTTCGTGGTGCCCTACATCGTGGACAAGTACTGCTCCGCCATCAACGGGGGCTCCGCGGCGCCCGCCGCCCGGGCCACCGCGTGGGCGGACTGGAACGCCTGCTCCGACGGGGACTGTGACACCGTGTACTGGCGTGCGATGAACGACGGGATCGGGTCGGACCCGTCCGTGGGCCGCCACGGCGGCGCGCAGCCGCGCACCTGTGAGTTCGAGGGAGCCTCGTACGACTGCCTGTTCGTGGACGTCTCCGACGTCCAGGGCGCCGACTGGTGGACCCGGCCCGAGAGCGGCCGTTCCCCGGTGCCGTCACCGTTCTACGTGCTCAGGGCCGGTTCGGGCGACGGCGTCCGCGAGGTGCGCGTGTGGCTCGCGGCGGACTCCGGGCACGGGGTGGACGTGACCGTCACCCGGCCGTTCGGCGGCAACGCGCGGGACGCGCTCTCCTGGACCGACGGTCTGGGCCTGTGCGACACGACCGCCGGACGCGGTTCCTGCTGATCACGGAAAGTGTGGGATGAATTCGGGCTCTGGTCCCTTCTGGGACCAGAGCCTGTTTCCATTTGCAGTGTTCCCTCTGTGAAACACAGGAGAACCAGAGGTCACACCAGGGAAAAGGTTCAATACAACCTCTATCTACCGGCCGAATCGCATGTTACTTTCTTTCCCGCCCGGGGGACCCGCTAGGAAGATTCAAACGAAGAGGCCACAATGCCCCATTCGACGGCACCCGAGATCGACCTGCCCGAGCTGAACTTCGACGACATGGAGGTGATGAGCGTCCGCGAGGCGGTCGCCGTCCCGGAGACTGGCGCCACCAGCGGCTCCAGCTCCTGCACCTCCACCTCGTGCTGCGGCTCCAGCAGCTGCTGCTCCGGCGGCTCCTGCGGCTGACTGGTACTCCGGTCAGCCCCGCCACCGGAAATGCACGCGCGCGTGCGTGATCAACGCGTGCGTGCCTGATCAAAGCGTGGAATTCGGCAAGGGCAAGCTCCAGAGTTTCACGCCAACATCCCCCTCCCACCCAGAAGAAGGTGTCCGATGGCGTTGCAGGAAACCCCCACGATCGACCTGCCCGACCTCAACTTCGACGACATGGAGGTGATGAGCGTCCGCGAGGCGGTCGCCGTCCCGGAGACCGGCGCCACCAGCGGCTCCAGCTCCTGCACCTCCACCTCGTGCTGCGGCTCCAGCAGCTGCTGCTCCTCGGGTTCGTGCGGCTGACCCCCTGAACCGGGGCGGCCCTCTCGCCGGGGTCGCCCCCCCCCTGCCCCGAACCCCCCAGTAGAAGCACGACGAGGGCCGCACGTGTACGCGATCGACGCCACGGACATCACCAAGGACTACGGGAAGGGAGAGGTGCTCCACCGCATCTCCTACCAAGTGCCCGCCGGACAGATCGCCGCGCTGCTCGGCCCCAACGGGGCGGGCAAGACGACGCTGATCGAGATCCTGGAGGGGCACCGGGGACGCACCTCGGGACGGGTGGAGGTGCTCGGGCTCGACCCCGGCAACCGCCGCGACTTCGCCGAGCTCCGCAAGCGCATGAGCGTGGTGCTGCAACAGACCATGCTGGAACCGGGGCTGTCGGTCCGCGACATCGTGCGCCGCCACGCCTCCTACTACCCGGACCCGCTCGACGTGGACGAGGCCCTCGCCCAGGTGGAGCTGACGGAGAAGCGCTCCGCCCTGGTCAAGTCGCTCTCCGACGGCCAGCGCCGCCGGCTCGACCTCGCCCTCGCGCTGACCGGCCGCCCGGAGCTGCTCTTCCTCGACGAACCCACCACGGGATTGGACCCCGTCTCACGCCGCCGCATCCGCAGCCTGGTGGCGGGACTGCGCGAGAGCGGCACGACCGTGGTCCTGACCTCCCACGACCTCACCGAGGTCCAGGAACTCGCCGACCGGGTGGACGTCATCCGCGACGGCTCGTTCATCGCCTCCGGCAGCCCCGACGACCTCGTCCGGGGCTCGGCGGCGTACACGGTGGTGGAGTTCGCGCTCCCCGAGGGGACGGACGGTCGCCTCCCCGAGGGCGCCGCACTGGTCAACGGGAGGGCGCGCATCCTCACTGACGACCAGGACGCGGTGGTGGAGCGGGTGCAGGCCTGGGCGCGGGACGAGGGGACGCGGATCAGCGGCCTCACCATCGTGCCGCCCAGCCTGGACGACGCGTACGTGGCGATGTTGGAGAACGGCGTGCTGGAAGCGGAGAAGAGCGAATGAGCGTCACGGGAACCGAACGCGCGCGGAGCACCCGCCGCCCGTCCTCCTTCTGGCTGCACGTGGACGGGGAACTCAAGGAGTTCTGGCGCTCCCCCATCACCCTGGCGTTCATCGTGCTGATGCCGGTGATGTTCTACGTGGGGTTCGGGCTGGCCTTCCGCTCCCAGGCGGACGAGATCCGGCTCGTGGGCGAACACGGGATCACCCAGGCCAACCTGAGCTTCGGCGGCATCCTCGGCTTCGCGCTGATGTCCGTGGCCTTCGCCAACGTCGCCATCGGGCTGGCGATCCGCCGCCACCACGGGCTGTTCAAGCGCTTCCGCACCACACCGGTCAGCCCGGCCACCGTGATGGGCGCCTACCTGGTGAACACGCTGCTCACCGCCGTGATCGTGCTGGGAGTGGTGACCGCGATCGGTCTGCTCGGCATGGGTGTGACCATCGACCCGGCCCGCCTGCCCCAGCTGTTGACGGCTCTGCTGCTCGGCTTCGTGTGCATGGCCCCGCTCGGCGCCGCCGCCTCCCTGCTGCCGCCCAACGCCGACGCCGCCGTGCCCATGGTCAACGGCATCTTCTTCCCCGCGGCCTTCCTCGCGGGCGGGTTCATCATCCTGCCGTTGGGTGACACGGTGGGCGCCGTCGTGGACCTGCTGCCGGGCCGACCGCTGACCCTCCTCATCCAGGGCGCGTTGTCCGAGTCCGGGCCCGTGTGGGACTGGTCCTCGGTGGCGCTGCTCATGGCGTGGTCGTTGCTGGGCACCGTGGCGGCGCTGCGCTGGTTCCGGTGGGCCTCCGAGCGGGAACCGCGCGGTTTCGGTTCGTCCCGGAGCAAGGGCAAGGGCAAGGACGAGGCCAAGGCGCCCGAGGGGACCGGGGCTTGAACACTCCCGCCGAACCCTCACGGTCCTTCGAGGTCGTGGAGGGTCCCTACCTGGTCTCCCGGGTCAACCCCCATCCCCACCGACATCTGCGCGGGGACGCCCCGACCGCGTCTGGGCTGCGCAGCCTCGCCCGGCTGGAACGCGAACGCGAGGAGCTGCGCGAACGGCTGCTGGACGCCCTCCACCGGGCCGCGCCCGAGCTGGGCGCCCACCGGAGCGCTGCGCTGGCCGCCAAACGCGCCGTGTTCAACCGCCGCCCGCCCCGGGAGGACCTCCTCGACCACCCGGTCACCCGCGAGATCCCCCTCCTCGCCGTGTGGGCGGACAACTGGCGGGAGGCGCTTGCCACGGCCGCCTCAGTGGACGCCGAACACGAGCCCGCGCTCCTGGCCGAGCGCGCGGCGCTGACCGCGTGGGCCCGCGATCCCGGCGTGGACCGTGCGACCGCGCTGTCCAGCCCGGATCTGCACCGGGCGGTGGCCGCCCGCGCCGCCACCGATCAGGCCCCCGACAAGCGGATGCGCAAGGCCGAGGCCGCCCTGGTCCGGTACTTCTCCCGCTCCACGGTGAAGGTCAGCCCGTACTCGCTGTACACCGCCGTGCACTTCACGCCCTTGGAGGCCGAGGCCCCCGAGGACGCCGACCAGCCGTTGCGCCTCACCTCGCACGCCGCGCTCCGGCGGCTGCTGCCCCGGCAGGCGGCGCGGACACTGGCCGCCGACCCCGAGGCGCGTCTCGACCTTGAGTGGGTGCTCACCGGCGGGGCCCGACGCGAGACCTCCGACCAGGGAGAACGTCTGGTCGTACGCCGCCGCCGCTGGGCGCCGCCCTCCCCCGGGCTGCGCGCGGAGGCCTTCGGTGAGGAGGAGGTCCGGCTGCCCATGACCGGGAGCTGGGACCGCCTCGTCACGGTCCTGGAGAAGCGCGCGGCCACCCCGGTGCGGTTGGCGGCACTGCGTGACGCGGTCGCCGCCGAACTCGGCTGCGGAGCCGAGCGGGCGCTCGGCGTCCTGGACAAGCTCATCGACGTGGGCGTCCTCGTGCCGTGGTCACCCGTGCCCGAACAGTCCCCCGACTTCACTCGGCACTGGCACCGGCTGGCCGGCACCCTGCCCGGCGAGGCGGCGGCCCGGGTGGCGTCCGCCTTCGAGGAGACCGAGGCGGTGCTGGCCGGGCTCGCCGAATCCGACGGCGCCGGTCGGGCGGTCGACGTGCTGCGACTGCAACACCTGTGGTCGGCGGCGGTGGGTGTGGAGGGCTCCGCCACCTCACCGGTCGTGGAGGACTGCCTGGTCTCGCGCGGCGTCCCCGTGGAACGCGACCGCACCCGCGCGTGGTCGGCCGACCTGGGTCGGCTCATGCCGATGTTGTTCGCGCTGGACGACCAGCGCGTGCTCTCCGGTGCGCTGGAGCAGGTGTTCGTGTCCCGGTACGGCCGGGGCGGGCGCTGCACGGACCTGGAGGGTTTCGCCCAGCACGCCCGGGCGGCCTTCCCGCTGACCCAGGAGCTCATGGGCGGTGAGCCCGCCGCCCTGGCCGGGGCCGACCCGGAGCTGACCCGGGTGCTGGCAGCGCGGCGGCGCGCGGTGAACCACCTCGTGGAACTCGGCCGTTCCGGCGGGGAGCGGGTGGACGTCGACCCCGCCGTGGTGGACGAGGTCGCGGCGATGCTGCCGGACCGGGAGTTCGCCGCCCGTCGTTCCTTCGCGGTGTTCGGCCAGGTCGTTCCGGACGGTCTGGTGGTCAACCACCTCTACGGCGGCCGGGCCCGCTACTTCAGCCGGTTCCTCGGCCAGCTGCCGGAGGAGTTCCGGGAAAGGGTCGCCGAGCACGTGCGACGGCTGGGCCCTGAGGAGGCCGACACCGTGCACATGCGGTCGGCGCTGGGATTCAACGCGAACCTCTCGCCCGCCCTCGCCGACGAGGAACTGGCGCTGCGCGACGAACCCACCCTGGTACCCGGACCCTCCACCCTGGACCTCACCCTGGTACACACCCCGCACGGGCTGCGCCTGGTCCGGGGCGACGGCCGCGAGATCGACCCCGTCTACACCGGGTTCCTCGTGCCGCACGCGCTGCCCTACGACGAGATGCTCGTGGCGATGGTCGCGGACTCGCCGTTCTTCTCCTTCGGCGACCTCACCATCGACCTCCACGAACGGTGGACCGAGCACGGGTTCCATGGCGGGACGCCCAGGATCGGCTTCGGTGAACTCACCCTGTTCCGCCGCAGGTGGGGCATGGACACCGCCGACCTCTCACCCCGCTCCGAGGAGTCCCCCGCACAGCTGCACCGACGGCTCAACGTGGAACGCGAACTCCGGGGCATCCCCGAGCAGGTGTTCGTCCGCCCGCTCCAGGGGTCCCGCCTCGGGCCGCTGGAACGCGCCATGGCGCCCAAACCGCAGCACGTGGACTTCCTGAGCAGGCTGCACACCGGCACCGCCGCCAAACGCCTGGCCCACCTGGGACCGGCGCTCCTGGTGGAGGAGATGCTCCCCGGGCCGGACCACCACCGGGTGCGCAGCCCCGTCGGTGAGCACGCCAGCGAACTGTTCCTCGAACTCTCCACGGTGCCGCGCGCGGCGCGCACCGACGCCACTCCCCCTTCCCATCCCCCAGGCGAAGCGAGGCTGACCCCTTGACCGTCGGACTCAGAGTCAACTACCACGACAGCGACAAGAGCACCCTGCTCGGAGACTGCCTCGTACCGGCGGCGCGCGCGGCCGCCGCGCGTACCGGCGTCACCGCGGCCTGGCTGCACCTGCACTGGCGGCTCGGACCGCACTGCGTCCTCTACGCGGACGGTGACCCGGCCGCAGTGGAGGCCGCGGTGTCCGAGGCCGAGGAGGGCGTCCGCGCCTTCCTGGGCCATCACCCCTCAGACCGGCGGTTGGACCCCGGGCAGTACGAGGCCTTCTCCCAGCGCATGGGGCGGCTGGAGCTGGTGGAGGGCCCCTACGCACCGATCGAGCCGGACAACAGCACGCGACGGCTGGCGGGCGACCCGGTCGACACGTTCCTGCGCGGCCCGGAGGCGGTCGCCCTCAAGGGGCGGGTCCTCACCGACGGCCTCTCCCGGGTGGCCGACCACGCGGGAGGGCGCGGCGGCGAACGGGCGGTGTCCGCGAACGTCTTCGCGGGGATGGGCGCGATCGCCACGCGCTATCCCGAGTGGGGGCTGCGCTCCGGGTACCAGGCCTTCCTCTCGCACTGGAAGGAGTACTTCCACTGGTCGGACCCCCAGGGGACCGCGCAGGAACGGCTGGCCACCGCCTACCGCACCCAGCGCGAGGGACTCGTGGCCTCCCTGCGCGCGGTGCACGAGCGCGACGGCGCGGACCCGTACGCGCTGGCCTGGGGAGAGTGGGCCGACCGCTGGCTGCCCGAGGCGGTCGCCCTGGCTCGCGAGGAACACATCCTGCCGTTCCCGCATCCGGACCGGCAGGAGCAGGCGGCGAAGTTCGGCGAGGACGTCGGGGTGCGCTGGAGCGGCTCCGACGACCGCTCCTACAGCGACTTCCACCAGGAGTTCCGCAAGCTCGACTTCACCCGGCTCGGCGACGGGTACGGGTTCGCGGCCTTCCGGTTCCTCATCAACTGCTTCTTCGACCTCCTGCCGCTGATGGGTGTCGCCCCCGTCCAGCGGTACTCGGTCGCGTACCTGTTCACCGAGGCCGCGCAGGAGGTGGTGGGCGAGGGGTGGGAGGAGACCGTCCGCCGGGTCGTCGACCACCAGAGCGAGGACCCCCAGCTGAGGCCGACCCTTCCGTGGGTGGGCGATGCCTGACTCCACCGCGAACACCCCCGCGACACGACTCAAGAGCGCCGTCCGTGCCCGGTCACTCGCGTCGGAGGGGGTGGCGCTCAGCATGGGGTCCACCGCCGTCGTCGTCCGGGGCGCCCGGGCCGACACCGTGTGGCGGGCCCTGGAACCCACCCTTCGCGCCGGGTTCCACCGGGCGGAGCTGCTGGGACGCTTCCCCGAGGCGGGGCGGCCGTTCCTGGCGGGCATCCTCGACCAGCTGGAGGAACACCGCTTCCTCCGCGACCTCGAACCCGAACCAGCCTCCCTCACGGACGCCGAGCGGGCCGCCTACCCGCACCTGGAGTCGGCGACCCACCGGCCCCACGCCGCGCTGGCCGCGCTGCGCACGAGCGTGGTCCGGGTGCGCTCCTCGTGCCCGCTGCTGGAGGCGCGGGTGCGGCGGGCGCTCGCCCGCGCGGGGTTCGGTGAGGTGCACGCGGACACCGGGCCCCCGCCCGAGGCCCCCGTCCTGTTGAGCACCCGGCTCTCCCTCGACGGGGACGCGGCCGGGCACGGGGCCGAACACGTCGTCGCCGCTGGCGACGGACTCTGGCTGACCGGGCCGCGCGACCGTCCGGGCACCCCGGACCTGTCGGGGCGGTTGCGCGCCTGGTTCGCCAAGAGGGAGACCGAGCCGGACCGCCTGGCGCCGGACGACTCCGCGCTGGAGGTGACCCGGAGCCTGGTCGCCGCCCAGCTGGCCCTGGCGCTGGTGGCGCAGGTGGCGCGGGCCGTGTCGGATTCCGGCGCGCTGACCGCTTCGGGGCCGGGCCCCGAGTTCATGGTGACCACGGACGAGCTGGTCAGTGAACCCCACGTCCTGCTCGTCGCGGCGCCGCTGGACCCGCGCTCCGTCGAGGTGCTGCCCGAGGCGGCCGCCGAGGAGACCGGTCCACCGGAGCCGCTGGAGGTCCCCGACCGCCTGGACACCGTCACCCACCTGTGGGACCGCGTCTTCGGGCCGGTGGCCGAACCGGCACCCGGGAACCTGTCCCAGCTGCCCGTGGGCCTGGCCAGGTCGGGACGGCACGCGGGTTACGGCCTCACCACCGCACAGGCCCGAGAGAACGCCCTGCTCAACGCCCTGCACGGGGTCGTTTGGCGTGCTCGGGGCACTGACGGCCCGGAGGTCGGTGAGATCCCGGCCGGTGGTTGGACCACCGGTCAGAGGGTCGGACAGGGCGTGGGCGAGGCCGATGGGCGGACTGTCGGACAGACCGCTGGAGGCGCCGTTCAAAGGGCCGTTGGAGGCGCTGAGGAAGGTCAGGAAGCGGGCGGAGCGGGGGACGGGGCCGACGGGGAGGCACGCACGGCGGGGCCCGGGACGGGGCACGGGCTGGGCCTGACCTCGACCGCCGCGATCGGCGCCGCCGTGGGCGACCTCGTCCTCCAGGAACCCGACGAACGTTGGAAGGACGTGGACCAGCCGTCCCCGTCCCCCGCCGCGCGACGTCTGTGGACCGCGCTCACCCTGCGGTTCGGAGTGCCGGTCGAGCTCGCCCTCCAGGAGCTCGACGGCACCGGTGTGTGGCGCTCCCGGGTGTTCTCGGAAGGAGATCCGCTGGGAACGAGCGCGGCACCCGACCCCGTGACCTGTGTCGAGGAGGCCCTGCTCCAAGCGGTCGCGCGCGTGCGGCTGGCCGAGGAGGCCCCCGACGCCCTCCTGCCACCCCTCGCCACCGGCACGCGAACCCTCGCCCGGTGGGCCCGGGAGACGGGACAGGTGCGGGTGGACGCACCCGAGGGCGCCGACACCTGGCGCGACCTCGGGGTGCACTCGGCGGTGGCCGCGTGGACCTGACCCCCGACAGCCACCGGCCTCTCCCCTCAGGCGCCACCCTCGACAGTCCGCACACGGTGCGCGTCGCGGGCGGGGTCCTGCACTCCGCGATGAGCGGCGCCCTGGCGATCCTCGGCCCGTGGACCCCCGACGGGGCCGCGGGCTGCGCCCGGTGCGCCGGGCTCTGGCGCGCCGACGTGGAGGGCGAACTGACCCCCGTCCCACCGGCGCCGGAGCACCTCCTCACTCTGTGGCGCGACGTGTTCTCCGCCCTGGCCGCCGCCACCGACCCCGCCGACCTGCGCCTTCGCCTGATCGCGCTGGACTGTCGCACCGGGGAGGTGACCCGGCACGGTTTCGTCCCCCACCCCTCCTGCGGGCACTGCTTCCCCGACGGCCAGGGGCTTGCGGTCGCGGTACCGGGTGACACCCCCGAACTCACCGCCCCGCTGCCCGTCGTCGGCGACGCCCTGCGCACCCGTGCCATGGACAGCGACGACCTCCGCGACCGGTTGCTGGACTTCCGGTTCGGACCCGTCGCGCACGTCTACCGCGACGAGGAGTCGCCACTGGCGCTCATGACCTGCGAGACCGTCGCCCCCGGACACGCGTCCCGGGAGGGCGGCTACGGGCGCTCCACCCGCTTCACCGCGAGTGAGATCCCCGCCTTCCTCGAAGGGGTGGAGCGGGTGACCGGCGGACGACGGCTGACCGGCGCCGCCACCGTCCACGGCTCCTACGCGGAGGTCGCCGACGACGCGGTCGACCCCGCACGCCTCGGCCTGCACGAACCCGAGTGGTACGGGCACCCCTCGTTCGACCCCGTGCCCTACACCCCGCACACCCCCACGACCTGGGTGTGGGGATGGTCCACCCGGGAGCGCCGCCGCGTCCTGGTCCCCGAACACGTCGCGTACTGGCACGCGGGCCGCGCCGAGGAACGTTTCCTGTACGAGTCGTCCAACGGCTGCGCCGTGGGCGGAACCCTCGCGGAGGCGGTCCTGTACGGACTGTTCGAGGTGGTGGAGCGGGACGCGTTCCTGCTCGCCTGGTACTCACGCACCCGGCTACGACTCATCGAGGGGGCCGACGACCCGGACCTGGCCCACCTCACGGACCTGCTCACCGAGCGCGGCCTCACCCTGCGCCTGTTCGACCTCACCTCCGACCTGGGGATACCCACCGTCCTGGCGACGGTCACCGCCCCCGAGGAGGTGGTCCGCGCGGGGCGGGCACCCGCGCTCAGCCTGGCCACCGGCACCCACCTCGACCCGCGCCGCGCCCTCATGGCGGCGGTGGAGGAGACCGCGACCAACGCGCTGATGTACCCCAAGTGGGTGCGGATGCGCCCGTCCGTCTCGGTGGATCGGTGTCGGCCCATGCTCGACGACCCCACCCTGGTACGCACCCTGGAGGACCACACGGGCCTGCACGGGCTGTGGGAGGCCCGTCCGATGTGGGAGTTCCTGGAACACCCCAGCGGAGAAGTGGCCCTGG
Organism: Nocardiopsis sp. B62; assembly: GCF_018070675.1. Lineage (NCBI taxonomy): Bacteria > Bacillati > Actinomycetota > Actinomycetes > Streptosporangiales > Nocardiopsidaceae > Nocardiopsis > Nocardiopsis sp. B62. The sequence continues at coordinate 38,030 of NZ_JAGPXK010000036.1, forward strand.
ACCGGCTCACCGAAGGTCGGCCCCCCTCCTTCGCCGGAACCGACCTCGCCTCGGTGCTGCGCGCCCGACTCGCCGCCGTGCACGAGCTCGGCCTGGACGTGGTGGTCGTCGACCAGAGCAGCGCCCCGTACACGGCGGCCACCGGCACCCGCGCGGTCAAGGTGATCGTGCCCGGGGCCCTGCCGATGACCTTCGGCCACACACACCGCCGAACCCGCTCCCTGGAGCGGCTGACCCGAGCGTCCGCGCTGTTCGAGGGAGGGGTTCCATGGGAAGCGCCCGGCAGGACGTACCCGGATCCGCACCCGTTCCCGTGAGGAGCGGATTCGAGGAGGCGCTCGCGCACTTCCACGCGCAGTCCCACGACAAGGACGTGACCCAGGTCGAGACGCTGTTCTTCGGCGACGAACCGTCGAACGGGCTGGCCCTGCCGGTCCCGGGACAGCTGCGGCCGCCGTTGCCCGCGCTGGCTCCGCTGCGCGACCTGGACGCCGCCGCGACCGCGCTCGGCGGTGGCTGGCCACCCGCTCAGCGCCTGCTCGCAGCGTGTGTGGAGGCCGTGCGGGTACGCCGGATCTCGGCGGCCGACCGGTACCCGGTCCACCGCGCCTACCCCTCGCCGCGCGGCCTGTTCGGGGCGGACCTCTTCCTGCTCCCGCCCGAGGGGGCCGCGTGGTGCCTGCGGGTGGACCCGCAGTCGCACGCCCTCCAGCCGGTCGGGGGGCCGGGAGCCCCCGCGGACCTGGACGGGGCCCGCCTGGTGGTGGCGGTGGACCAGAACCGGTACCCGCCCGAGTACGGAAGGCTGCGGCCCTCCCTCGCGCGGTTGGAGGCCGGGCACCTCCTGGCCACACTCGGCCTGACCCTCACCCGCGCGGGGCTGCGACCGCACACCCACCCCGACCCGGCGCACCCGGCCTGCGCGGAGGCGGCCCAGCTGCTCCCGGAGGGCATGACCGCGGTCGCCGCCCTCACCCTCGACACCGCGCCCCCGCGCACCACCGCCCCACTCCCCAGCGCTCCGAGCGGGGTGGTCCTCTCCCCCGAGGCCACCGCCCGAGTGGCGGCGACCGTCGCCCCGCCCGGTCGAACCCTGCGCCGCTGGCTCGACGAGCGGACCAGCGGGGTCTCCACAGCCAACCTGGTGACCAGCGCGTACGTGAGCCCGAGCCAGGGATCGACGATCAACTCCGGGCTGACGCGGGCACTCGCCGCCGCCCACGACGCCCTCCCCCACCCCCGCACCCTGCGCCTGTACCAGCACGCACTGGAGGGGGACCGGGTGGACGACCGGGTCGTGCGCGAGCTCCACCCAGACGGCACCGCGGGGCCCTCCCGACCCGCGCCCCGCACCGGCGAGACCAACTTCTCCGCCACCCTCGGCCACACCCTCACCGTGGACTTCCCCGCCTGGGCCCGTGCCCTCGGACCGGAACACGCCGAGACGGTCCTGCACACCCTCCTCGGGTGGATCACACAGTGGGGCTGCCTCGGGGCCGCCGCCACCGACCTGTGCGCCCGCCCCATGCGCAACTACTCGGAGGCCGACTGGGCCTTCGCCCTCGGCCTGGAACCCGAACAGACCCCCGTCTACCAGCTGTGGGTGCGAGCCGAACGCGGCACCTACATGGACACCCCCGTCGACGCCGCCCCGGAGACCCCATGACCCGCACCTGGTCCGCCGTGTACGTGTACCTGCACCGCAGCGGCGCCGACATCAACGCCTTCCTCCTGGAGCACCTGGCCCCCGAAGCGGACGGGATGGTCTCCACGGGGCGCGCCGCCTCCTGGTTCTTCCTCCGTTACTGGGACGGCGGGCCCCACCTGCGGGTCCGGTTCCTGGACGCCGAACCGGACGCCGTCGCCGCGTTCGCCGACCGCATGCGCGCGCTCGCCAAGGAGACCTCGGGGGCCGCGCTGGACCTGGACAGCGGCACCTACTACGCCAACCTCCCCCAGGCCGACCCCGCCCGCTGGCACGCGGACGGCGACGTGGTGGAGGCGGTGTACGAGCCCGAGACCGAGCGGTACGGCGGGCCGCGCGCCCTGGAGGTGTGCGAGGACTTCTTCGCCGTGAGCACACGCATCGCCCTGGCCGTCCTGAGGTCGGCGCCCCACCAGCACCAGCGGCAGGTGGTGGCGGTCGACCTCACCTCCCTCGCCTTCGGAGCGCTCGGGTTCGACGACGTGACGGCGGTGCGGCAGGCGCGCGGGTACTACGCCACCTGGGACTACTCGGCCGAGGTGGCGCGCGGCGGGACCCAGGCACGGGCCGACGCCGAGCGGCTGTTCCACTCCTCGCCCGCCCGGTGGTTGCAGCGGCGTCCCCAGGTGGAGCGGCTGGTGTCCGGTGACGGTTCCTCCACCCACCACCTGTGGAACCGGGGCCTGCGGGAGACCGTCGCGCGCCTGAGGCGGATCGACACCGAGGAGGGGCTGGCCAACGGGCTGGACCGGATCGTCTGGTCCCTGCTGCACATGACGCACAACCGGCTCGGGCTGGACATCGACGACGAACGCCGGATCGCCTGGCTCCTCTCGCTGGCCTACCCCCGCTGGGAGCCGCCGGGCGACTACTTCGACCCCGGCGTCGGGTCCCCGGACCGCAACTACCTGGAGGCCAGCAAGTACCTCCCGGACACCATGGCCGGCGACCACCTGCCCCGCGAGGTCCCTCCGGAAGAAGTGCGCGAGGGTGCGTCGGAGGCACCCGAGGTGGCGCTCCCCGAACCCGCCCCGCTCACCGCGCCCCTCGGCCGGGTTCTGGCCGAGCGCAACAGCGACCACGGTGACTTCGGTTCCCACCTGGAGCTGGCCGACCTCTCCGCGCTGCTCGGCCACGGTGCCGGGATCAGCCGTGACCGCGCCGACCAGCCCGGGCGCCACCTGCCGCCGCGCACCCACCCCTCGCCGGGCGCGGCCTACGCCACGGAGGTCTGGGTGGTGGCACGGCAGGTGACGGGCCTGGAGCCGGGGGTCTACCGCTACCGGCCCGAGGGCCACCGCCTGCTTCGGGCGGACGGGCCTCCAGAGATCGACCGTCTGACCGAGCTCTCACCGTTCCTCCGGGAACACGCCGACGGCCGCCCCGGGGTGGAGGCCTCCACGACGGGGGCACTGGTCCTCCTCGTCGGCGATCACGGCAGGCTCCGGCGGGGATACGGCCAGAGGGCCCTGCGGCTGCTGCTCCAGGAGTGCGGTCACGTGGCCCAGAACATGTCCCTGTGCGCGACCGCCCTGGGCCTGCGCTCCCTGGTCGTCTCGGGGTTCGCCGACGACGCGGCCAACGCGCTGCTGCACCTGGACGGCGTGGACCGCACGGTGCTGACCCTGTTGCCCCTGGGCACCTAGGCGACCCCGGAACTGGACGGACGACACCTTTACCTACCCCTGGGGACACAAGTGTCCACCGCCACTGGCATCTTGTTCTACTGAGTAGTAACATTGACTTGTTACTAGTCGGTAGATCCGCGTGTACAGACACCGCGGCCAGGGAGACACAGCGGAGCTGTCCATGACGCATTACAAGAGCAACCTGCGCGACATCGAGTTCAACCTCTTCGAGCTGTTCCGACGTCAGGACGTACTGGGCGACGGCCCGTTCGAGGAGCTGGACGAGGAGACCGCGCGCACCATCCTGGACGAGATCAACCGCCTCGCCACCGGTGTCATCGCGGAGTCCTTCGAGGACGCCGACCGCAACCCGCCGGTCTTCGACCCCAAGACCAACACGGTCGCCCTCCCCGAGAGCCTGAAGAAGTCCTACCAGGCCTACATGGACGCCGGCTGGTACAACCTTGACCTGCCCCAGGAGCTCGGCGGCCTCGGTGCCCCCCGCTCCCTGGTGTGGTCCGCCGCCGAGCTGATCCTGGGCTCGAACCCCTCCGTCCACATGTACTCCGCCGGTCCCGGCTTCGCGAGCATCCTGCACTCCGAGGGCAACGAGGCGCAGAAGAAGTTCGCCGAGCAGGCCATCGAGCGCGGCTGGGGCGCCACCATGGTGCTGACCGAGCCGGACGCCGGTTCGGACGTCGGCGCCGGCCGCACCAAGGCCACCGACCAGGGTGACGGCACCTGGCACATCGAGGGTGTGAAGCGCTTCATCACCTCGGCCGAGCAGGACATGACCGAGAACATCTTCCACCTGGTGCTGGCCCGCCCCGAGGGCGCCGGCCCCGGCACCAAGGGCCTCTCGCTCTACCTGGTGCCGAAGTACCTGGTGAACGAGGACGGTTCCCTCGGCGAGCGCAACGGCGCCTACGTCACCAACGTCGAGCACAAGATGGGCCTCAAGGCCTCCACCACCTGTGAGCTGACCTTCGGCGACAAGCACCCCGCCATCGGTTACCTCGTCGGTGACAAGCACGACGGCATCCGCCAGATGTTCCTCGTCATCGAGTACGCGCGCATGATGGTCGGAACCAAGGCGATCGCCACCCTGTCCACGGGTTACCTGAACGCCCTGGAGTACGCCAAGGACCGCGTGCAGGGCAACGACCTCGCCGGGCCCAAGAACTCCCCGAAGGTCACCATCACGCACCACCCGGACGTGCGTCGCAGCCTCATGACGCAGAAGGCGTACGTGGAGGCCATGCGTTCGCTGGTCATCTTCACCGCCACCCAGCAGGACGCCATCCAGATCGCCCACTCCAAGGGCGAGGACGTCACCGAGCTGGAGGCCATGAACGACCTCCTGCTGCCCATCGTCAAGGGCGTGGGCTCGGAGCGCTCCTACGCGCTGCTCGCCGAGTCCCTCCAGACCCTCGGCGGCTCCGGGTTCCTCCAGGAGTACCCGATCGAGCAGTACATCCGTGACGCGAAGATCGACACCCTCTACGAGGGCACCACGGCCATCCAGGCCCAGGACTTCTTCTTCCGCAAGATCGTGAAGAACGGCGGCCAGGCCATCGGCAAGCTGTCCGCCGAGATCAGGGCCTTCGCCGAGAGCGAGGCCGGCAACGGCCAGCTCAAGGAGGAGCGCACCCTCCTGCTGACCGCCCTGGGCCAGGTCGAGAAGCTGGTCGAGCTCATGGTCGGCCACGCGATGAGCTCCGCCGAGGACTCCCGCGAGCTCTACAAGGTCGGTCTGAACTCCGTCCGCCTGCTCTTCGCCTTCGGCGACGTCGTCTTCGCCTGGCTGCTGCTCCGTCAGGCCGAGATCGCGCTCAATAGCCTCGACGGCGCCAGCGACGACGACAGGAACTTCTACACCGGCAAGATCGCCGCCGCGCGCTTCTTCGCCGAGCAGTTCCTGCCGCGCGTGGAGTCCGAGCTGAAGATCGCCAACGGCGTGAACCTGGGCGTCATGGAGGTTCCCGAGGAGGCCTTCTAGCCTTCTGGAGGGCCCAAGCGCCTGAGGGGCGGGACGAGCGATCGTCCCGCCCCTCCGCTGTTCCCAGGGTCCCGTGCGAATCGTTTCTCGTGTCGCGGCTGGTTACCGTCGTGAACGAAGGCGGCAGCGAGGCAAAGAGAGCCCCCAGGCCTTGTGCCGTTCGGGCCCGTGCCGCGGCTGCCGGTTCAGTCGCCGGAGGGGTCCGGCAGGAGTTGAGCCGTAAGTGAGCGTGCTGTGGCGGTCAGTGTGGCCGCGTCCAGCCCGGTCCGGCCCATGAACAAGATCCCTTGTTGCGCGGCCAGGAGGGCCCGCGCCAGTGCGATCGGATCCGCTCCGGCCGGTAGGTCGCCCTCGCGTTGGGCGCGGGCGACGCAGTCACCGATCAGCGCGGTGGACGTCTCGTAGGTGCGGTGGGCGTGGTCGAGGACTTCCGGATCGGCGTTACCGAGTTCGCAGGTGCTGTTGGCCATCAGGCAGCCCCGCCGCGTGCCGGCGCCGGTCGGGTCGTCGATCGGCGCCTCGAGGAGCATGCGCAGTGCGTCCAGGGCCCGTGGAGCCTCGGCGAGGGCTTCCCGAAGATGGCCATGGCTGTCGTCGGTGTAGCTGCGCAGCACCCGGAGGAAGAGCTGACGCTTGTCGCCGAACGCCGCATACAGGCTGCCTTTGCCCAGCCCGCTGACCCGCATCAGGTCTTCCAGCGAGGTCGCGGCGTAACCGGCCTCCCAGAACTGATCACGGACGGCGTTCAGTACCTGCTTCTCGTCGAACGATCGCGGACGTGCCATGCGAACAGGATACGAGTTCTTGACCGTTCGGTCCACCATGCTTATGGTGGACCGAACGGTCAAGAACTCCGTGGCACGTCGTACCCAGGGAAGTGGGAAGCACATGGGAAAGCTGGACAACAAGGTGGCGATCGTGACTGGCGGGTCGCGAGGAATCGGGGCGGCCTCGGCGCTGGCGCTAGCTGACGAGGGAGCCGACGTCGCGATCAGCTACTCGTCCTCGGCGGATCAGGCCAAGGCCGTGGTCGCCGACCTGGAGGCGAAGGGAGTGCGTGCGGCGGCCTTCCAGGCAGACCAGGCGGACGCGGCGCAGGCGGCGGGCCTGATCCACAGCGTGGTCCAGCATTTCGGAAAGCTGGACATTCTGGTCAACAACGCGGGCGTCACCGTCGGTGCCCCGATCGACAGCGAGCTCGCCGACGAGGCCGCCTTCGACCGCCAGCTCGCCATCAACTACACCAGTGTGGTGGCCGCGGTCCGAGCGGCGTTCCCGCTGCTGCCCGACGGCGGGCGGATCGTCAGCATCAGCTCGGGCGTAGGAACACGGGTGGGCTTCCCCGGAATGAGCGACTACGCGGGTACCAAGTCGGCCCTCGAGGGCTACAGCCGGGGCGCCGCCCGCGATCTGGCCCACCGGGGCATCACGGTCAACGTCATCCAGTCCGGGTTCATCGACACCGAGATGAACCCCGCAGACAGCCCGGCCGCCCCCATGTTCCTTCCGACAACGGCGATGGGGCGGTACGGCAGGCCGGAGGAGATCGCCGCGGGCGTCGTCTTCCTCGCCAGCCCGCAAGCCTCATACGTCACCGGCGCAGTGCTGAGGATCGACGGCGGATACGGCGCATAGCGCGACCGAGCAGCAAACGGCGAGCGGCCACGGATCGCGGCCGACGGTAGCGCAGAAGTACGGCCCCTTTCCATGGCAGATTCCCGGGCCACTTCTGCCACCCAGCCGTCCGTGGCCGTCGTCGGCCTGCATCTGGAACCGAGCGGATCCGGATTGCGCACGGGCTCATGGACGCATTGCGGGACGCCGCGCAGAGCTAACTCATCGCCGCAGTCCAGACCCCTTGATCGCCAGAGCATGACCAGGTCAGCAAAGGCTTACTGTCTGGGGCGTTTTACATAACACACCCAGGCACCGTTTTCGGGGTTATCCACAACCCCTTTACAAGGGAAAGAAACCTGGCATTCCAGGTCACATTCCACCTTGCCTTTCTATTCTCTTTCCTTGTATTCGCGCATACAATGGAAGCATGACCTTCTCTTTCGCGCACCACACGGTTATGGCGGGACGCTCTCCCGCTGTGACCGCGATGCGCCACGCGAGGGAACAGGTCACCCACGCTCTGGCTGAGGTTCCTCCGGCTGGTGCGGTAGCGGGGGTGCTGGACGAGATCTGCCACCTGTGGCAGGACATGGACCAGGCCACACTCGCCATCCTGTTGCGCCTGGCCCAGATCCAGGCCACCGGTAACCTCCTCGAAGTCGGCGGACAACGCACCCTGGCCGGATGGATCACCCAAGCCCTGGGCACCAGTGCGGCCCAGGCCCGCTCCCTGGCCTGCCTGGCCCAAGCCCTCTTCAACGAAGAACTCCCCCACACCCGCACAGCCCTGGACGCCGGGGTGCTTTCCCTGGGCGAAGCCGCTGCGACCGCGAAAGCGGTAGAAGCAGCCACCACAACCCGCGACAAGAACCAATTTCCGGACGCGGATGAGTTTCGAGTGTTGATGGATTCCGGACTCATGGCCGCCAAAGCCGACCAGCCGACCCTGTCCGCCGCCCAACTCACCCAACTGGGCAAGCGCGTCTCCACCCAACTCCACCCCACCCTGGTCCAGGACGAGTACAAGAAAGCCTTCGACGCCCGCCGCCTGGACGTGGTGCGCAGCTTCGAAGGCTCCTTCTACCTCCAGGCCTGGGGCCCGGAAGTGGACGCCGAACTGTTGGAGAAAGCCGTGGGGGCCTTCACCAAACCCCCCAACCCCACCGGGCCGGAGCAGTCCAAGGCGGAGCGTTCCTACGACGCGTTCATGCACCTGGTCAAGGCCGCGCTGGGCCACCAGGGGTGCACCAAACCCCCCGGCCCACTCGCGATGATCAACGTGACCGTCCCCCTGGACGTCTACACGGGCCACCACACCACCACCCCCACCCCGGTTTCGGGTGGTGGCGAGGGTGCTGCTGCGACGCAGGACGGGATGGTGCTGGCCATGGAAGCCGTGCACGCCATGGCCCCTAACAGTGTGTTGCGGCGGGTGATCACCGACCCCGCCACCGGCAAACCCCTGGACGTGGGACGCGGGATGCGTAACGCCCCCGAACAGATCCGCACCGTGGCCCACCACGGCCGTACCACCTGCGCCTGGCCCCAAGGGTGCGACGTCCCCATCAGCGCCACCGAAGCGGACCACATCACCAGCTACTCCCAGGGCGGGCACACCAGCGCCGGAAACATCCAGCCGCTGTGCTCCACCCACAACCGCCTCAAATGGAGGCGGGAGAACAACCCCCACCGGGCCGCCTGGAAAGGCCGCCCCACACACAAGCCCCCAAACCCACCACCAAAACCAGAACCACCACCCCCGCCGGAACCAC
>NZ_JAGPXK010000037.1:0-44386 GCF_018070675.1 Nocardiopsis sp. B62
GGGGATGCTCCCCGGCCCCGCCTCTCAGTCCCCGGTCACCTGTGGGCATCCAGGTGGTAGACGGGCGCCCGTCCCGGGAAGGTGCGCAGGTTGGGCACCGAACCCGGGCTGTGGTTGCTCGGGGTCTCCGGTTCCGGCCGGGGTCCACGGGTGCCCCGATAGCGCAGGTAGCCGCCCACCGCGATCGCGAAGGCGGCCACGGCGAGCAGCCCGGCCACCACCCAGACCATCGGCACCACCCGCTGGACCTCGTGGACGGCGGAGGCACAGGAGGACAGCGACGCGTCCGCGGCGGGGCGCAGGCAGACGGTGGAGACCGGTTGCTGGGCACCCTCGGGCACCTCGGTGAGTTCGCCGACCACGGTGAGGGCCGCGCGCTCCCCCGGCTCGAGGGGCTGGACCCACTCGGCCCGCCCCTCCTCGACCCCCTCGGGGGCACCGGAGACGTAACGCATCGAGGGGGGCAGGAACTGCACCACACGCGCGTCCGGAAGCGCCTCGACTCCGGCGTTGCGCACCTTGACGGTGTACTCCACGCGGTCGCCCGGGCGCAGTCGATCCTCCGACCGCTCCTGGACGGTGACGTGCAGGCTCCCGGCACCGGGTACCGGCCCGTCGTCCGTCTGGACCGGCTGTCCGGGCAGCGCGATCAACGCGGCCAGGCCCAACGCCGACACCGCAGCTGGCACGGCCATGGTGTTCCCCCTCCACATGGCACCATTAATGACTTTCTGTGCATAATTAATAACACAGAGTAGTCAAACGGTGCGTAGGGCATGCGGCGGGTCCCGGACACGGCCGAGGGCGGGTGGCCCACGGCCACCCGCCCTCGGTACTGGTACGTCTCCTAGGCGCCGACGAACGAACGCAGCGCGGCGGCGCGGTCCGTGCGCTCCCAGGTGAACTCCGGCAGCTCACGGCCGAAGTGACCGTAGGCGGCGGTCCGGGAGTAGATCGGACGCAGCAGGTCCAGGTCGCGAACGATCGCGGCGGGACGCAGGTCGAAGACCTCCTTGACCGCCTTCTCGATCAGCTCCGGCGCCACCCTCTCGGTGCCGAAGGTCTCGATGAACACACCCACCGGGTGGGCCTTGCCGATCGCGTAGGCCACCTGGACCTCGGCGCGCTCGGCCAGCTCGGCGGCGACGATGTTCTTCGCGACCCAGCGGGTGGCGTAGGCGGCGGAGCGGTCCACCTTCGACGGGTCCTTGCCCGAGAAGGCGCCGCCGCCGTGGCGGGCGTAGCCGCCGTAGGTGTCGACGATGATCTTGCGGCCGGTCAGACCGGCGTCGCCCATCGGGCCGCCGATCTCGAAGCGGCCGGTCGGGTTCACCAGGAGGCGGTAGTCGTCCGCGTCCAGACCGTAGGCGGCGACCATGGGCTCGATGACGTGCTCCCGGATGTCCGGGGTCAGCATCTCCTCCAGGTTGATGTCCGCCGAGTGCTGGCTGGAGACCACGACGGTGTCCAGGCGGACCGGGGTCTGGCCCTCGTACTCGACGGTGACCTGGGTCTTGCCGTCGGGACGCAGGTAGGGGACGGTGCCGTTGCGGCGGACCTCGGAAAGGCGCTCGGAGAGCGAGTGCGCCAGCTTGATCGGCAGCGGCATGAGCTCGGGGGTCTCACGGTTGGCGTAACCGAACATGAGGCCCTGGTCGCCCGCGCCCTGCCGGTTGAGGACGTCGTCCTCGTGCTCGACGCGCGCCTCGTAGGCGGTGTCGACGCCCTGGGCGATGTCCGGGGACTGCGCGTCGATGGAGACGTTGACCCCACAGGAGTCACCGTCGAAACCCTTGGCGGACGAGTCGTACCCGATCTGGAGGATCTTCTCTCGCACGATCGCGGGGATGTCTACGTAGGTCTGAGTGGTGACCTCACCCGCGATGTGGACCTGACCAGTGGTGATCAGCGTCTCGACGGCGACCCGGCTGCCGGGGTCGGTGGCGAGCATCGCGTCGAGGATCGCGTCACTGATCTGGTCGGCCATCTTGTCGGGATGGCCTTCGGTGACCGACTCGGAGGTGAAAAGGCGGCGGGACACGTTAAGTGACTCCTTGCAGCGGCTGCTGGCTGACATGTGTCGGGACGGCAATACCGACCGACGCGGTTGGTTATCGGTCCACTGTAACGGGACTGGTGGGGGCGGATGCGCGGCGGCGGGCCTCCTCAGCCGTTCGTCGGCACCCGAACGAGTCTGTCGTACTCAGCGGTAGGAATCCAGCGCGCCGAGCGGAAGTTTTGCCGAGGTGACGGTGACGCTCACCCGGATCGCGCTGTACGGCGGGGTTCCCTCCCCGACCGTGACGCTCATCCCGGAAGTCGTTCGACCACGAGGTCCCACACGCGGTCGGCGAGGTCCTCCTTGGGCCCTGTGGGAATGTCCACGGCGCTTCCGTCGGAACCGAGCACCGTCGCCTGGTTGTCGTCGGTGCCGAAGGCGCGCCCGCCGCCGACCTGGTTGACCACGAGCAGGTCGCAGCCCTTGCGGGCCAGTTTGGCGCGGCCGTTGTCGATCACGTCGTCGGTCTCGGCCGCGAAGCCCACGATGGTCTGCTCTGTGCCCTCACGCGTCCGGGAGGCCACCAGACCGGCGAGGATGTCGGGGTTCTCCACCAGTTCGATCGGAGCCGGGGCGTCACCGGACTTCTTGATCTTGGAGGCCGCGCTGGTGACCGGACGGAAGTCCGCGACGGCCGCGCTCATGACCACGGCGTCGGCGCCGGTGCGCTCGGCCTCCATGGCCTCGGCCAGCTCCACCGCGGACTCCACGCGCACCAGGCGCACCCCGGCTGGGTCGGGAAGGGAGACGTTGGCCGCGACCAGGGTCACGTCGGCTCCCCGGGCGGCGGCGGTGCGGGCCAGGGCGTATCCCTGGCGGCCCGAGGAGTGGTTGCCCAGGAAGCGGACCGGGTCGATGGCCTCGCGGGTGCCGCCCGCGGAGACGACCACACGGCGGCCCGCCAGGTCGGAGCGGGTGGCGCCCCGCCGCAGGACCAGGCGGGCGGCCTCGAAGAGTTCGGCGGGGTCGGGCAGGCGCCCCCGTCCGGTGTCGGCGCCGGTGAGACGGCCCACGGCCGGGTCCAGGACGACGGCTCCCCGCGATCGCAGGGTGGCCACGTTGGCCTGGGTGGCGGAGTGCTCCCACATCTCGGTGTGCATGGCGGGGGCGAACACGACCGGGCACCGCGCGGTGAGGAGGGTGTTGGTCAGCAGGTCGTCGGCGAGTCCGGCGGCGGCCTTGGCGAGGAGGTTGGCGGTGGCCGGGGCGACGAGGACGAGGTCGGCCGACTGGCCGATGCGCACGTGCGGGACCTCGTGGACCTCGTCCCACACGCCGGTGGCGACGGGCTGGCCGGACAGGGCGGCCCAGGTGGGCTCACCGACGAAGCGCAGGGCGTCGGCGGTGGGCACGACCCGGACGCGGTGGCCGGACTCGGTCAGTCGGCGCAGCAGCTCGCACACCTTGTAGGCGGCGATACCCCCGCCGACGCCGAGGACCACCTGGGGAACGGATTCTGTGTCACTCACACATGGAGTTCTACCAGGCCGCGCCCGCCGCACGCCCCGGGTGGGGGGTGCGACGGGCGCGGTCGGTGTCGCCCGGACAGGGCGTGCCCCGTCGGGGCGCTGAGTCAGTTGCCCTCGTACGGCTCGGCGGTGAGCAGGCCGGACTTGACCTCGCGCAGGGCGATGGACAGGGACTTCTCCTGGACCTGGGTCTCGACCAGCGGGCCGACGTACTCCAGCAGGCCCTCGCCCAGCTGTGCGTAGTAGGCGTTGATCTGGCGGGCCCGCTTGGAGGCCATGGTGACCAGGCTGTACTTGCTGTCGACGCACGCCAGCAGGTCGTCGATCGGCGGGTTGGTGATGCCTTCGGCGACGGGCTCGGTACCAGCCACTTCGTTACCCCCAGGGACGGTCTCCGGCTCGTCGAAAGCCGTGACGTTGATTGGATGAAAAGGTTCTAGAGGCCCGGAACGGGGCGGATGCGGCCGCCGCCGGAGATCGGCGCGGCCCGATTCGCACCCGACTATCACACCTTGGGCGCTGTCATCAACGCTAGCAGCTCGTCGCACACTTCCTGTACGGACGTGTTGACGAGGGTGGTGTCGAACTCCTTCTCGGCGGCGAGCTCGACCTTGGCGACCTCCAGTCGGCGCTGGACCACCTCGTCGGACTCGGTGCCCCGGCCGGTCAGTCTGCGGACCAGCTCGTCCCAGGAGGGCGGTGCGAGGAAGACGTGCAGGGCGTCGTCCATGGACTCGCGCACCTGGCGGGCTCCCTGGAGTTCGATCTCCAGCAGGACGGGGACCCCCGCGCTGAGGCGCTCCTCGACGGGACCGCGCGGGGTGCCGTAGCGGTTGCCCGCGAACTGGGCCCACTCAAGGAGCTGGTCCTCGGCGACGAGGCGGTCGAACTCCTCGTCGGTGACGAAGTGGTACTGGACCCCGTCGCGCTCGCCGGGGCGGGGCGCGCGGGTGGTCACCGACACCGAAAGCCACACGTCGGGGTTGACCTGGCGCAGGTGGGCGACGACCGTGCTCTTGCCCACGCCGGAGGGGCCGGACAGGACGGTCAGTCGTTTCTCGGCCGGTCGGGTCTGGTCTGCGGTCTGCGCAGGCATGTGAGTATCAGGCTTCCATTCGGCTCTCCGCCACGCGGTGGGCCGTGGGCCTCGTGGGCGCTGCCCGGGCCGGACCCGAGGTCCGGCGAGCACCGCGCGGGCGGCTCGTGCTGGCGTACTGGCGCGCAGCGTACGGTCGCGGGAAGCTCCCTTTATATCACCGAGCCACGGTGGGGGCGGACGGGGTGTGACCTGGGGTCCACCCGCCCGCCCCACCGTGGCGTCGAGTTGTTGCTCACCGCTTGCCGTGACCATTGGTGCGGCGGCTCCGAGCGACTGTGGGGGACGCGTCGGGGGCGGTGCTGGCCGGTGTCTCCACCGGACCGGTGTTACTTGGTGAGGTCGCCGAACTCGCTCTCGAGGGCGGCACGCTGGTTGGTGCCCAGTCCTCGGACACGGCGCGACTCAGCGATGTTGAGCCGCTCCATGATCTGCTTGGCACGCACCTTGCCGACACCGGGGAGGGATTCCAGCAGAGCCGAAACCTTCATCTTGCCGATGACGTCGTCCTTGAGTCCGTTGGAGAGGACCTCGGACAGCGAGATGCCGCCGTTCTTGAGCTTGTTCTTGACCTCCGCACGCTCTTTTCTGGCCTTGGCGGCCTTCTCAAGAGCCGCGCTGCGCTGCTCGGGTGTGAGGGGAGGAAGGGCCACGCCGGGTCACCTCGGTTTTCTACTCGTTTGTAGAGGGCGGACGCCTGCGCAAGTTAGTAGGTCTGACCCCTGTTAGGCAACGTAAAGTGCCCTTTCAAGGGCTATTTCATCGAAGGAACTACCCAGAGTCACGATCCAATTGCGGTCGGACACGAAAATCAGGACTTTGGTCCCGATTGCCGAGCTGGGAAAGCGCACCACCTGCGCAGGTCACCCTGCGGTGACTCGGGTCACTCTTCGCCGTGGATTACCGGTTTCGGACACGCCTAATTGGTGACCGTCCGTGATCCACAACTGTGAGTGATGGGACAGATGCGACAAATGAGACGTTCCCGCCCTCACCTCCCCCGAGTCCGGGCAGCCCACGGGTGCCCGGACCCGACCCCGGGTTTCAGACACGGGCCCCGGCGCGCCGCACGGCCGCCGCGATCGAGGCCGCCGCGGCACCCGGGTCCGGGGCACGGGTGATGGGTCGTCCGATGACCAGGAGGTCCGCCCCGGCCTCGATCGCCGCCTCGGGGGTGGCGACCCGCGACTGGTCCCCGAGGTCCGCCCCGGCCGGACGCACACCCGGGGTGATGAGCGTGACGCCCGGGCCCACCTCGGAACGGACCATCGCGACCTCCTGGGGCGAGCACACCAGCGCCCGCGCGCCCGCGCCCACCGCGAGCACCGCCAGGCGCCGCACCGCGTCCCGCGAGGGACCGAGCAGCCCCACCTGCTCCAGGTCCGCCTCGTTCATGGACGTGAGCACCGTGACCGCCGCGATCCTGGTGTCCGGCGCGGCCTCGACCGCCGCGCGGACCATGTCCGCTCCCCCGGACGCGTGCACGGTCAGGATCGAGGGCCGCAGTCCCGCGACCGAACGGGCCGCCCCGGCGACCGTGGCGGGGATGTCGTGGAGCTTCAGGTCGAGGAAGACCCCGACCCGGTTGGCGCCCCGCACGGCACTGATCACGTCGGGGCCGTAGCGCAGGTAGAGCTCCAGCCCCACCTTCACCGTGCTCACGTGTGGCGCGACCGCGGAGGCCCAGGTGGCCGCCGTCTCGATCTCGTTGGCGTCGATCGCGACGGCGATGGGCGCTGAGGGCGCGGTCATGTCGGTATCTCCAATCGTGTGCCACCGGCGCCGGGCCGGTGCCGGAAAAACATCCGTTCGTGCCTTACGTCCGTACTTACGCCCGTGCTTACACACGCACCAGCCGATGCACGTTCGCTGTCATGTGCACACCACCATGGTGTGCGGTTCCCCGGATCGGGCGCTTCATGCGCCCAACCCGCGTCACTTCCCCGTAACGGCCGCTCAAACGGACGTAGGCGCACGTTCTCCGCGAACCCACCCACGTATCCCCGCAGCACGCGTTCGGGCACACAGAGCCATCTCAGCGCCGTTCAGGCCGGTCAGGGGCCCTGCGGGTGTGTGAACGGGCGGTCACAGTCCCGTTCCGGGACGGTGGGCGGCCCCCACCACCTCCGAGACCTTGGAGACGCCGCGCGCGTCCAGTGCCTCGGTGAACTCCCGCAGCACCCGCGTGCAGGCGGACGGATCGGAGAAGTTGACCGTCCCCACCGCCACCGCGCTGGCACCGGCGGCCATGAACTCCAGGACGTCCGTACCGGTGCGCACCCCGCCCACGCCGACGATCGGCACCTCGGGGAAGGCCTCGTGCACCCGGTAGACGCACCCCACCGCCAGGGGGCGGATCGCCGGACCGGACAGCCCGCCCATCCCCCCGGCCACCGCCGGGCGCAGCGTGCGCGTGTCCACGCTCATCCCCCGCAGGGTGTTGATCATGGTCAGCCCGTCGGCGCGGGCCGCCACACAGGCGCTGGCCAGCTCGACGACGTCGGGGACGTCGGCGGCGAGCTTGGCCAGGACCGGCACGTCGGAGCGGGCGTGCGAGCGCACCGTCTGCACCACCGTGGCGGCCTGGGCGGCGTCGTCGGCGAAGTACCGCCCCGTGGGGTCGGCCGGGTTCGGGCAGGACAGGTTGACCTCGATGGCGCCCACGCCCTCCGCCTCGGAGACGCGCCGCGCCAGCTCACCGAACTCACCCACGCCCGACCCCGCGATGGAGACGATCGCCCGCCCTCCCCTGGAGAGCAGCCAGGGCAGGTCCCGCTGGAGGAACACGTCCACCCCCGGGCCCTGCATGCCCGTGGTGCTGAGCATCCCGCTGGGGGTCTCCGCCATGCGCGGGGCGGGTCTGCCCGCACGCGGTTCCAACATCAACGACTTGGTGGTGACCGCGCCGATCTCCCCGATGTCGAAGAACTGCGACAGCTCACGCCCCGAACCCGCGCACCCGGCGGCGGTGACCACCGGGTTCGGGAGTTGGAGGGAGCCGAGCCTGGTCCTGAGGTCTGCGTTCACTGGCCTTCGCTCGCTCGCGGCCCGGCGCGGCACCGCGCCGGGCCCTCTCATGGCTCTGATGGGTCAGGCGATGTCGCGGGCCGACTCCGCCGCACGGGCCGCGCTGGACCCCTTCCACCCCGGGGCGCCCAGGGCGTCGAAGGGGATGGACCCGACGTCGTCGAAACGCACCTGCTCTCCCCGGAACACGGGGCCGTCCACGCAGGAGCGCACCATCCGGGTGATGCCGTCCTCGCCCACCACCGGGATCACGCAGGTCATACAGATCCCGATCCCGCACGCCATGGTCTCCTCGACCGCGACCTGCACCGGGACGCCGTGGGTGCCCGCCACCTGGGTGACGGCCCTGAGCATCGGCATGGGGCCACAGGCGTAGACCGCGTCCGAACGGGCCTCCTCGATCACGCGGCCCAGGACGTCGGTGACCCGTCCACGCGTGCCGAAGGAGCCGTCGTCGGTGGTGAAGGCGGCCGTCTCCGCGATGCGGCGGGCGGTGATGGCGCTGAACACGCGGTCGGCGGAGGCCGCGCCCAGCACGAAGTCCACCCGGCAGCCGCGCCTGCGCAGGGACTGCGCCAGCGGGAACAGCGGCGCGCTCCCGGACCCGCCGCCGACGAGGACGCAGTTGACGGGGTCACGGGGCAGGGGGAAGGGCCGCCCGAGCGGGCCCACCACGTCGAGCAGGTCGCGTGATCTTCGTTCCGCGAGCCAGGCGGTCCCGGTGCCGCGCACCGCGAACAGGAACTCGACGGTTCCGCCGTAGTCCGGCTTGACGTCGTGGATCGCGAAGGGACGGCGCAGCAGCGTGCTGGAGTGGTCCCCGCCGACCGCCACCGAGACGAACTGCCCGGAACGGAACCGTTCGGCTATGCCCGGTGCGACGACGGTGATGGCGTAGTAGGCGTCCACCCTGCGCACGTTCAGCACGGGGCACCTGGTCTGCACCGGTCCGTTGTCGCTCATGTCTGGTGGTGGCCTCTCTGGAACTCGGCTTCACTGTCCGGGTGCCGCGCGGTTCGCGCGGCACCCGGACAGTGCCTGCTGTGGGCCTCCGCTCCGCTTCAGCCCGTGTCCGGGTACCCGGAACTGCCGGGGATGTGGGTTGAGGCGAGCACAGCATCCTCGTCCACGCCTGGCTCGTTCCTCGCCGACGGCTCGACTCGTCCCGCACTTGCTGCGGGAGGTCGGCCCGGCGGTACCCGGACTTCTACAGCCTAGGAGTTCCGGCGGCTCTCCGTGAGCGACTGGGAGTGCTCCTGGAGGGAGCGCACCCCGAGGTCGCCGCGAACGCGGGCCTCGATCGCCTGCACGGCGGCGGCCAGGCCCTGCACGGTGGTGACGCTGGGCACCCCGCGGGAGATGGCCGCGGTTCGGATCTCGTACCCGTCCAGACGAGGACCGGACTGGCCCGCGCTGCCGAACGGGGTGTTGACGATCAGGTCCACTCCGCCGTCGTGGATGAGCTGCACGATCGTACGTTCGCCGTTGGGTCCGGTGCCCGCGCTGTGCTTGCGCACCACGGTGGCGTGGACGCCGTTGCGGCGCAGCACCACGGCGGTCCCCTCGGTGGCCAGGATCTCGAAGCCGAGGTCGGCCAGGCGCTTGACCGGGAAGATCATCGAGCGCTTGTCCCGGTTGGCGACCGACACGAACACCTTGCCCTGGGTGGGCACGTCTCCGTTGACCGCCAGCTGGGACTTGGCGTAGGCCGGGCCGAACCCGGTGTCCAGGCCCATGACCTCACCGGTGGAGCGCATCTCGGGGCCGAGGACGGTGTCGACGCCCTCGCCCTCCTTGTTGATGAACCGGTTGAAGGGCAGCACGGCCTCCTTCACCGACACCGGGGCGTCGGCGGGCATGTCGCCGCCGTCGCCCTTGGCGGGCAGCATGCCCTCGGCGCGCAGGTCCGCGATGCTGCTCCCGGCCATGACGCGCGCCGCGGCCTTGGCCAGCGGCACGGCCGTGGCCTTGGAGACGAACGGGACCGTGCGGGAGGCGCGCGGGTTGGCCTCCAGGACGTTGAGGACTCCGGAGGCCAGCGCGTACTGGACGTTGAGCAGGCCCCGGACCCCGGTGCCCCGCGCGATGGCCTCGGTGGAGTAGCGGATCCGCTCGATGTCCTCGCTGCCCAGGGTGATGGAGGGCAGGGTGCACGCCGAGTCGCCGGAGTGGATGCCGGCCTCCTCGATGTGCTCCATGACGCCGCCCAGGTACAGGTCCTTGCCGTCGTAGAGGGCGTCGACGTCGATCTCGATGGCGTCGTCGAGGAAGCGGTCGATCAGGACCGGGTGCTCGGGGCTGACCTCGGCGTTGCGCTCGATGTAGTCGGCGAGCATCCGCTCGCTGTAGACGATCTCCATGCCCCGGCCGCCCAGCACGTAGGACGGGCGGACCATGACCGGGTAGCCGATCTCGTCAGCGGCGACCTTGGCCTGCTCGAACGAGTAGGCGGTGCCGTACTTGGGCGCGGGCAGTCCGGCCTCGGCCAGGACCCTGCCGAACTCACCCCGGTCCTCGGCGAGGTCGATGGCCTCGGGGCTGGTGCCGATGATGGGCACCCCGGCGTCCTTGAGGCGGCGGGCCAGTCCGAGCGGGGTCTGGCCGCCCAGCTGGACGATGACGCCGACGACCGGTCCGGCGGCCTGTTCGGCGCGCACGACCTCCAGGACGTCCTCCAGGGTGAGCGGCTCGAAGTAGAGCCGGTCGCTGGTGTCGTAGTCGGTGGAGACGGTCTCGGGGTTGCAGTTGACCATGACGGTCTCGAAGCCGGCCTCGGAGAGGGCGAAGGAGGCGTGGACGCAGGAGTAGTCGAACTCCACGCCCTGGCCGATCCGGTTGGGGCCCGATCCCAGGATGATGATCTTGGGCCGGTCTCCGGTGGGGACCTCGGTCTCCTCGTCGTAGCTGGAGTACAGGTACGGCGTCTCCGCCTTGAACTCGGCCGCGCAGGTGTCCACGGTCAGGTAGACGGGGTGGATGCCCAGGGCGTGGCGGAGTTCGCGGACGACGTCCTCGGGCCTGCCGGTGATCTCGCCGATCTGGACGTCGGAGAAGCCGAGGCCCTTGACCTCGCGGAGCAGGGCGGCGTCGAGCTTGGGCGCGCTGGCCAGGGCGCGGGCGGTCTCCTCCAGACGCAGCATCTGGTCCAGGAACCACGGGTCGATCTTCGTGGCCTCGTGCAGCTCCTCGACGGTCGCACCGGCACGGAGGGCCTGCTGGACCTGGCGGAGGCGGTGCTCGGTGGGCTGGGCGGAGCGGCGCAGGAGCTCGTCCTTGTCGCCGGGGTCCCCGGCCCAGGTCAGGCCGACACCGGCCTTCTCCAGCGACCGCATGGCCTTCTGGAGCGCCTCGGGGAAGGACCGGCCGATGGCCATGGCCTCGCCCACCGACTTCATGGTGGTGGTGAGGGTGGGGTCGGCGCCGGGGAACTTCTCGAAGGCGAAGCGGGGGACCTTGACGACCACGTAGTCGAGCGTGGGCTCGAAGCTGGCCGGGGTCTCCTTGGTGATGTCGTTGGGGATCTCGTCCAGCGTGTAGCCGACGGCCAGCTTGGCGGCGATCTTGGCGATCGGGAAGCCGGTGGCCTTGGAGGCCAGGGCCGAGGAGCGGGACACCCGGGGGTTCATCTCGATGACGATGACCCGGCCGGTGGTGGGGTGGACGGCGAACTGGATGTTGCAGCCGCCGGTGTCCACGCCGACCTCGCGGATGACCGCGATGCCGATGTCGCGCAGCTTCTGGTACTCGCGGTCGGTGAGGGTCATGGCCGGGGCCACGGTGATGGAGTCACCGGTGTGCACGCCCATGGGGTCGAGGTTCTCGATGGAGCACACGACCACGACGTTGTCGTTGGTGTCGCGCATCAGCTCCAGCTCGTACTCCTTCCAGCCGAGGATGGACTCCTCCAGGAGCACCTCGGTGGTCGGGGAGAGCGCCAGGCCCTGGCCCGCGATGCGGCGGAGCTCGTTTTCGTTGTGGGCGAATCCGGAACCGGCGCCGCCCATGGTGAAGGACGGGCGCACGACGACCGGGTAGTCGAGATCCTCGGCCGCGTCCAGGCACTCCTGGAGGTCGTGGCAGATGCGCGAGCGGGCGGACTCGCCACCGATGCGCTCGACGATCCCCTTGAAGACCTCGCGGTCCTCGCCGGACTGGATGGCGTCGATGTTGGCGCCGATCAGTTCGACGTCGTACTTGGCCAGGATCCCGGCCTCGTGCAGGTCGACGGCGGCGTTGAGCGCGGTCTGCCCGCCCAGGGTGGGCAGGAGCGCGTCGGGGCGCTCCTTGGCGATGATCTTCTCGATCATCTCGGGGGTGATCGGCTCGACGTACGTGGCGTCGGCGATCTCCGGGTCGGTCATGATCGTGGCCGGGTTGGAGTTGACCAGGATGACCCGCAGGCCCTCGGCCCGCAGGACACGGCAGGCCTGGGTGCCCGAGTAGTCGAACTCGGCCGCCTGCCCGATCACGATCGGGCCGGAGCCGATCACGAGGACGGATGAAAGATCACTACGGCGCGGCATGCTCTGTTCCTCTTACTACTTGGCAGCCGGTGCGGGCTGGGCGGACATCAGGTCGACGAACTCGTCGAAGAGCTCGGACGCGTCGTGGGGGCCCGCGGCGGCCTCCGGGTGGAACTGGACGCTGAACACGGGTCGGTCCAGCAGCCGCAGGCCCTCGACGACCTGGTCGTTGAGGCCGATGTGACTGACCTCGGCCCGGCCGTAGGGGGTGTCGAAGGGTGCGTCGAGCGGGGCGTCCACGGCGAAGCCGTGGTTCTGGCTGGTGATCGCCACCTTCTTGGTGCGGGTGTCGATGACCGGCTGGTTGACGCCCCGGTGGCCGAAGGGCAGCTTGTAGGTGCCCAGGCCCAGGGAGCGGCCCAGGATCTGGTTGCCGAAGCAGATGCCGAAGAGCGGCTTCCCGGCGTCCAGGACCCCGCGCATGGCGTCGACCGAGCGGTCTGCGGTGGCGGGGTCTCCGGGGCCGTTACTGAAGAAGACGCCGTCCGGGTCCAACGCGAGGATGTCCTCGGCGGTGGCGGTGGCGGGCAGGACCGTGACCCTGCACCCGCGCTCGGCCAGCCGCTGGGGCGTCATGGCCTTGATGCCGAGGTCGACGGCGGCCACGTGGAGGCGGGTCTCGACTCCCTGGGGCGGCAGGACCTCGTAGGCGGCGTCGGTGCTGACCTCGGCGGCGAGGTCGGAACCGGCCATGCGGGGCTGCTCGAGGATGCGGGCGAGCAGCGCCCTGGGGTCGCTCTCCACGCTGCTGACCGCCGCGCGCATGGCGCCCCGGTCGCGCAGGTGGCGGGTGAGGGCCCGGGTGCCGGTCAGCGCGATGCCGACCACGCCCTGGCGGCGCAGCTCCTCGTCGAGGGTGCGCTGGGCGCGCCAGTTGGAGGGGATGCGCGCGGGCTCGCGGACGACGTAGCCCGCCACCCAGATCCGGCCGGACTCGGGGTCGTCGTCGTTGACCCCGGTGTTGCCGATGTGCGGGGCGGTCATCGCCACGATCTGGCGGTGGTACGAGGGGTCGGTGAGGGTCTCCTGGTAGCCGGTCATCCCGGTGTTGAAGACGGCCTCCCCGAAGGTCTCGCCGGTGGCGCCGAAGGAGCGGCCGTGGAACACACGACCGTCCTCAAGCACCAGGATCGCCGGACCGCCGGTCTCCTCGGACACGTTTTCCCCCTCTGCCGCACCAGGCTCGGCCTGGGCGTTCACTGCGTTCGGTGTACTCAATTGATCTTCCCCTCCAGGACGGTGGGCGCGCCGCGCAGGAACGTGGCGCGGACCCGACCGGGCAGGGTCATGCCCCGGAAGGGGGTGTTGTCGCTCTTGGACGCCATGGCCGCGCCGTCGACGTCGACCGGCGCCGCGGGGTCGTACAGGACGACGTTGGCGGGCTCGCCCACGGTGAGCTCACGGCCGTGTCCGCTGACCCGTCCGATGCGGGCGGGTGCCGTGGACATGCGATCGGCGACCTCGGCCCAGGTGAGCAGGCCGGTGTCGACCATGGTGCGCTGCACGACCGCCAACGCGGTCTCCAGCCCGACCATTCCCATGGCGGCGTTGGACCACTCGGTCTCCTTGGCCTCCGCGGGGTGGGGGGCGTGGTCGGTGGCGACGATGTCGATCGTGCCGTCCGCCAGTCCCTCGCGCAGCGCCTGGACGTCCTCGGCGGTGCGCAGGGGCGGGTTGACCTTGTAGATCGGGTCGTAGCCCTCCACCAGTTCGTCGGTGAGGAGCAGGTGGTGGGGGGTGACCTCGGCGGTGACGTCGCAGCCCCGCGCCTTGGCCCAGCGGATGATGTCGACCGAGCCCTTGGTGGAGACGTGGCACACGTGCAGGCGCGAGCCGACGTGCTGGGCGAGCAGGCAGTCGCGGGCGATGATCGCCTCCTCGGCGACCGCGGGCCAGCCGGGCAGGCCGAGGCGGTCGGAGACGCAGCCCTCGTTCATCTGGGCGCCCTCGGTCAGGCGGGGTTCCTGGGCGTGCTGGGCGATGACGCCGTCGAACGCCTTGACGTACTCCAGGGCGCGCCGCATCAGCAGGGCGTCGGAGACGCAGATGCCGTCGTCGGAGAAGACCCGGACCTGCGCGGCGGAGTCGGCCATGGCGCCGATCTCGGAGAGCTGCTGACCGGCGAGTCCGACGGTGACGGCACCGACGGGGCGCACATCGCAGTACCCGGCCTCGCGGCCCAGGCGCCAGACCTGCTCGACCACTCCGGCGGTGTCGGCGACGGGGTCGGTGTTGGCCATGGCGTGTACGGAGGTGTAGCCGCCCATCGCGGCCGAGCGGGAGCCCGAGGCCACCGTCTCGGCGTCCTCTCGGCCCGGTTCGCGCAGGTGGGTGTGGAGGTCCACGAGTCCGGGCAGGGCGACCAGACCGGTGGCGTCCACGACCAGGGCGTCCTCGGGGGCCTCCAGGTCCGGGCCGATCCCGGCGATACGGCCGTCGACGAACAGCAGGTCGACGGGGTCACCGCCGAGCGGGCGGGCGCCCCTGATCAGGTACGGTCCGGTGTTTTCGGGCATGAGGGTGTCGGCTTTCTCGTGTTTCGTGAGTTTCGTGGGGCGGCCTGGGCGGGGCCCCGAACAGCGCGGCTCGCTCCGGCGGCTCTCGCGTGCTCGGGGGCCGGTGCTCCTAGGAGCCGCCGAGCAGCAGGTAGAGCACGGCCATGCGCAGGCTGACACCGTTGGCGACCTGCTCGGTGACGGTGCAGCGCGGGGAGTCGGCGACCTCGGCGGAGATCTCCATGCCGCGGACCATCGGACCGGGGTGCATGACGATCGCGTCGGAGGGCATCCGGCCCAGGCGCTCGCCGTCGAGGCCGTAGTTGCGGCTGTACTCGCGGACGGAGGGGAAGAACGAGTCGCGCATGCGCTCGGCCTGGACCCGCAACATCATGACCACGTCGGACTTGGGCAGGACCTCGTCGAGGTCGTAGGAGACCTCGCACGGCCAGGTGTGCACCGAGACCGGCAGCAGGGTGGGCGGCGCGACCAGGGTGACGTGCGCGCCCAGGGTGGTAAGCAGCAGCACGTTGGAGCGGGCGACCCGGCTGTGCAGGATGTCGCCGACCACGGCCACGCGCAGGCCGTCGAGACGGCCCAGGCGGTCACGCATGGTGTAGGCGTCCAGCAGGGCCTGGGTGGGGTGTTCGTGGGTGCCGTCGCCCGCGTTGAGGACGGAGCCGTCCACCCAGTGGGCCAGGCGGTGGGCGGCGCCGGAGGCGCTGTGCCGGATGACCACGGCGTCGGCCCCCATGGCCTGGAGGGTGAGCGCGGTGTCCTTGAGGCTCTCGCCCTTGGAGACGCTGGAGCCCTTGGCCGAGAAGTTGATGACGTCGGCGGACAGGCGCTTGGCGGCCAGTTCGAAGGAGGTCCGGGTGCGCGTGGAGTCCTCGTAGAAGAGGTTGACCACGGTGCGCCCGCGCAGGGTGGGCAGCTTCTTGACGGAGCGGTCCCCGACCTGCGCCAGTTCGGCGGCGGTGTCCAGGATGAGCGTGGCCTCGTCGCGGCTGAGGTCGCCGGTGGAGAGCAGGTGGCGCATCAGGCGTCCCCTTCCTTGGTGTCGGCCGAGGTCGCGACCGCGCCGGAGCGCGGCTTCGAGGGACCGAGGAGGACCGCGTCCTGGCCGTCGGTCTCGGACAGAAGGACCGTGACGCTCTCGCGCAGGGAGGTGGGCAGGTTCTTGCCCACGTAGTCGGCGCGGATGGGGAGTTCGCGGTGGCCCCGGTCGACGAGGACGGCGAGCTGGACGGCGCGGGGGCGGCCGAGGTCGCCGAGGGCGTCGAGGGCGGCACGGACGGTGCGGCCGGAGAAGAGGACGTCGTCGACGAGGACGACCACGCGGTCGTCGAGGCCGCCCGTGGGGATCGCGGTCCGGCCCAGGGCGCGGGCCGGGGCCAGGTGCAGGTCGTCGCGGTACATCGTGATGTCGAGCGAGCCGTGGGGAACGCTGAGGTCCTCGACACGCTCGATGCGGCGGGCCAGGCGCTCGGCGAGCGGTACGCCCCGTGAGGGGATGCCCAGGAGGGTGACGTGTTCGCCGCCCTTGGTGCGTTCGAGCACCTCGTGGGCGATGCGGGTCAGGGCCCGGTTGATCTCGTTGCCGTCGAGGACGGCTCTGGTGCCTTCGGGTACGTCGGGGGTTTCCGGTACCTCGGGTGAGGGCGCGGGGACACCAGTACCCGTGTCACCCCTGGTTGGTTTTCGCGCACGCAAAGTAGTGACCCCTTCCCTGCCTCACAGAACAGGTCGTTAAAGGATGTCGATCGGAGCCACGCTACCAGCGCGGACGGTGAGGCCCTCTGGCGCGTTCCACGCTCCGAGACTGTAAGTGTGATGCTGACCACAAAGACCGTCGATGATTGCCCAGCTAAGAGTATCCGTATCATGACACTCCGGATTTGCACACCATTCGGATGAAACGCGAAATTCCCTGTAGGGACGGGCTTTCCGCCCTCCGTGCGTGCCCCACTCGCCCCCACTTCTCCCAAAATGAGAGGCGTCTCACCTACGCACGGTTTGGCCACTGATTAGTCGCGTTTCACACCAACAGCTTGACCTGGACACCAGCCCCCCTCTACCGTCACTGTCTGTAACCACTACCGGGTGGGGTTGCACCCCGTGACCATCCGCTGGACCGCTCAGGCGGCCCGCCGAGTACGAGCGGACGTCTCCCCACTCACGCCAGCCACCGTCACGGCCGGGAGCGACAAGAAAATGCCATCCGAATACGCCAAGTCCCTCGGTGCGCGACTGCGTGCCATCCGCACCCAGCAGGGCCTGTCCCTTCACGGGGTGGAGGAGAAGTCCCACGGACGCTGGAAGGCCGTCGTGGTGGGCTCCTACGAGCGCGGTGACCGTGCCGTCACCGTTCAGAAGCTGGCCGAACTGGCCGACTTCTACGGGGTGCCGATGTCGGAGCTGCTGCCCGGCGGCGCCGCCCCCACACCCCTTGGGCCCACACCCAAGCTGGTCATCGATCTGGAGCGCATGCAGCAGCTCCCACAGGAGAAGGCGGGCCCGCTCTCCCGCTACGTCGCCACCATCCAGAGCCAGCGGGGCGACTACAACGGGCGGGTGCTGTCCATCCGCCAGGAGGACCTGCGCTCACTCGCGGTCATCTACGACAAGTCGCCCGGCGACCTGACCGAGGAACTCATCAACTGGGGCGTCCTCGACCCCGAGGCGCGTCGCGCAGTCGACGCCTTCTAGGAATCTCCGGCTCCGGGAACCCCCGGAACGGGAGAAGGCCGGGTGCCCCCTTGGGGGAACACCCGGCCTTCAGTGTGTCCGGACACGGGAACGCCGCACGGCGCTCCCGCGTGAACGCACGCGGCCGGGCAGGGGCTTCCCCTCCCCGACCCGGCCGCGCCGTGCCCCGTCGGACGAACCGACGGAGCCAGTCGAACTCGTGTTCGACAGAGCACAGTTAACACTCCACCCGGGGGACTCGTCAAGGAGCGGCGCGCACGGCGCACGCCAGGACCAGCGGCGACCGGTGGACACGCCCTAGTGTGGGGGCGTGGCAGCCCGTACCGAGTTACGCGAACTCGCTCCCCCCGCCTTCACCCACTCCGTGCCCGCCCTGCTGGAGATCTACGAGGCGGCCATGCGCCCACCGCCCGACCAGCTCCCCGGGCGGGCCGCCGTGATGGCCTCCCACGCCGGTTACCCCGGGTTCGGTTGCGTGGTGGCCATGGACGGCGAGCGCCCCCTCGGCTTCGCCTACGCCTTCCACGGCCGCGAGGGCCAGTGGTGGCACGACGTCGTCACCGAGGGGCTGAGACTGCATGGGCGCTCACGGCACGCGCGCCGGTACCTGACGGACCCGCTGGAGATCGCCGAGGTCCACGTGCTCCCGGACGCGCAGAACCGGGGACTGGGCCGTTCCCTGCTGCACGCGCTGTGCGCGCGGAGGCCGGAGCGCACCGCCGTGTTGTCCACCCGCACGGGACCCACCGCGGCGCGCCACCTCTACCGCTCGTGCGGGTTCGTCGAGGTGCTGGAGTCCTTCTCCTTCCCCGGCTCCCCCGAGCAGCCCTTCTCGATCATGGCCGCTCGACTGCCGCTCCTCGGACCCGGTGCCCGGCGACCTCGCGGTAGATCTCCCTTGTGGCCGTGGACTGGTTGAACGTGATGAAGTGGATGCCCGGGGCGCCCTCGGAGAGGAGCCGCTCGCACATGCGCTGGGCGTGCTCGATCCCGAAGGCGCGCACCGCCTCCTCGTCGTCGCCGAACCGCTGGAAGCGCTCGGCCAGCGCGGAGGGGAACGGGGCTCCGGAGAGCTTCTCCGAGCGCGGGATGGAGGCGAGCTTCACCACCGGGAAGACCTCGGGGATGATCGGCACCTCACAGCCGCGCGCGGCCACCCGGTCGCGCAGGCGCAGGTAGTCGTCGGCGTCGAAGAACATCTGGGTGATGGCGTAGTCCGCCCCGGCCTCGCACTTGCGCACGAAGTGGTCGGTGTCGACCTCCACGTCGGCCGAGCGAGGGTGCTTGTAGGGGAAGGCCGCCACTCCGACGCAGAAGTCGCCGCTCTCCTTGAGGAGCCGGACCAGCTCCTCGGCGTAGGTGAGCCCGGCGGGGTGCTGGACCCACTCGCCGTCGGGGTCGCCGGGCGGGTCGCCGCGCACGGCCAGCATGTTTGACACGCCCGCGTCGGCCAGGCGGCCGATGAGGTGGCGCAGTTCGGCGACGGAGTGGTCCACCAGGGTCATGTGGGCGACCGGCATCAGGGTGGTGTCGGTCGCGATGCGCTCGGTGGTCTCCACCGTGAGGTCGCGGGTGCCGCCTCCGGCGCCATAGGTGACGGAGACGAAGGACGGGCCGAGGGCCTCGATCTCGCGGATCGCGCGCCAGAGTCGTTCCTGGGCCCTGGCGTTGCGGGGCGGGAAGAACTCGAAGGAGAACATCGGCTCGCCCGAGTCGAGGAGGTCGCGGATATGACGCGGCCTGGAAGCCGGGGTTCGGGGCGCCACGGGGCGGGTCGGTGCAGCCAACATGGCATCAACCTTAGGCGAGACCCCCTCGCAACCGGACGCCGCGTCCCACTTTCTGAGACAAAAACTGGAACCCGACTCCATTTCTCATAATGCGAGACAACAAATGCCACAATGGACAACACTGTCTCCCATTATGGGCAAAGTGGGTCTCACTCGCCCCCTCTGCCGGGACCGGACCCCATTACCTCGATCCGGGGCATCCTCGCGCGGACCAGCCGCTAATGTGCAGGGTATGGCCGTCTCCACATCTTCCTCAGCCACCTCAGCCGTGTCCGTCATCCGCTCCGACGTGGACCGCGAACTCTCCTCCTTCTGCGCCTCGCACCGCGAACGGCTCCTGGAGATCGGGGAGGAACTGGCCCCGGCCATGGACTCCCTGGAGGTGATGGTCTCCGCGGGCAAGCGCCTGCGTCCCACCTTCGCCTACTGGGGATGGCGCGGCGCGGGCGGCACCGCCGGTGACGAGCGCATGGTGCGGGCCGCGGCCTCCCTGGAGTTCCTCCAGGCCTGTGCCCTGGTCCACGACGACGTGATCGACAACAGCGACACGCGGCGCGGGCGGCCCGCCACGCACAAGCGCATGGCCGGCCTGCACGCCGACCACGGCTGGAACGGTGACAGCGAGGGGTTCGGCGAGGGCGCCGCGATCCTCATCGGCGACCTCTGCCTGGCCTGGTCGGACGAGATGTACCAGGGCAGCGGGTTCTCACCGGACACGCTCCAGGCCGGGCGGCCCCCCTTCGACGCGATGCGCACGGAGGTGATGGCCGGTCAGTACCTGGACACCCTGGAGCAGGTGCGGGGCACCGCCACCCGCGAGGCCGCCCTGCGCGTGATGCGCTACAAGTCGGCCAAGTACACGGTGGAGCGGCCGCTGCACCTGGGCGCCGCGCTGGCCGGGCGCCACGAGGAGCTGGCCGGCGTCTACACCGACTACGGCATCCCCCTGGGCATCGCCTTCCAGCTGCGCGACGACGTGCTCGGGGTCTTCGGCGACCCGGGCACCACGGGCAAGCCCGCCGGTGACGACCTGCGCGAGGGCAAGCGCACCCTGGTCGTCGCCGAGACCCTGGCCCGGTCCGGCGCGGCCGACGCCGAGCGCTTCCGGAGCCTGCTGGGCGCGCCGGACCTCGCCGTGGAGGCTGTGGACTGGATGTGCGCCCTGATCGAGTCCTCCGGGGCTCTGGCCGCCTGCGAGTCGATGGTCTCCGAGTACGCGGACCAGGCGCTGGCCGCACTGGAGAGCCCCGAGCTGGACTCGTCCGCCCGCGGGCCGCTCGGCGACCTGGTGGTGGCGGCCACGCGACGCTCGCACTGATCCGCCTCGGGTGGGTCGAACCGACCCACCCCCGGCGCTCACCCTCGAAGCCCCTAGGGGTCAACCCTGGCGACTTCGGGGGTTTTCTCACGCCTGGTACCTGTTGCGGCTTCTGCCTGACTCCCGATTGAATCGAGACTCACGATACATCTCGACACCGGAGTCCTCCCCATGTCCCGACAGACCCCCGTGCTCGGTCCGACCGGTGCCACGGACCGGGCGTTGGCGCCCGACCTCGCGCGCGGCTTCATGCTGTTGTTCATCGCCCTGGCCAACACCGTCTGGTACCTGTGGGCGGCCCCGAGCAACGGCCCGACCATGCATCCCACCCCCGAGGGCGGCCTGGACTCCGTCGCCCAGTTCTTCACGATCATGGCCGTGGACATGCGCAGCTATCCGATGTTCGCGTTCCTGTTCGGCTACGGGATGATGCAGCTGGCCCGCCGCCAGGAGGCGGCCGGAGCCGACGTGAGGAGCGTCAACGCCCTGCTGCGCCGCCGGAACCTGTGGCTGATCGTCTTCGGCTTCTTCCACGCCCTGCTGCTGTGGATGGGCGACGTCCTGGGCGCCTACGGCGTGGCCGGACTGGTCCTGGGCTGGCTGTTCTTCCGGCGCAAGGACGTGACCCTGATCGTGTGGGGCGCCGTGCTGACCTCGCTCATGACGTTGGTCAGCGCGTTCAGCCTCCTGGCCCTGCCGTTCGTCAGCGAGACCGACGGCGGCTCGGGCGGCTTCGACATCAGCGAGATGGCGGGCAACATCGGTGACCCGTCCATCGCCTCCGCCGCCGTGGACCGGGTGGCGAACTGGCCGCTGGTCAGCGTCGGCCAGGGACTGCTGGGCCTGGTCGTGCCCACCGCGATCCTGCTCGGTTTCTGGGCCGCGCGCCGCGGGTTCCTGGAGGAGCCCGGTCAGAACCTGCGGGCCCTGCGCTGGGTGGCGGTCCTCGGCATCGCCGTCGGCTGGATCGGCGGCCTCCCCGAGGCGCTGAACCAGGTCGGTGTCTGGGACCTGAACGCCGCCCAGGGCCTCATGCTCGCCTTCCCGCACATGCTGACCGGGCTCTTCGGCGGCCTGGGGTACGTCGCGCTGATCGCGCTGATCGCCCACCGCCTCCAGGAGCGCGGCCGGACCGGTGGGGTCGTGGTGACCGCTCTGGGCGCCACCGGCAGGCGTTCCCTCAGCGCCTACCTGGCGCAGTCCGTCCTGTGCGCGCCGATCCTGGCCGCGTGGGGTCTGGGCCTGGCCGCGTACCTCACCTCGTGGACGATGTTCCTGTACGCGGTCGCGGTGTGGCTGGTCACCGTGGCGGGCGCCTACGCCATGGAGCGCGCCGGACGACGCGGACCGGCCGAGGTGCTGCTGCGCAAGCTGTCCTACCGGCGTTCGACGAGGGCGGTCGCGGAGCCCTCCGGACCGCCCCGGGCGGACGAGCACCAAGAGCGCACCAGCGCCTGACCGGGGGGCGCAAAAAGGGGCGCGCCGGTCAGCGACCGGTGGACACTCGTACCCCAGGATGGGTTTCCATGGGCGACGATCACATGACAAACCACACCATAGGGGTGACCGGGGCCACCGGTGCGCTGGGCGGGCGTGTGGCCGCCCGGATCGCACGGCTCGGACTGGCTCAGCGCCTCATCGTGCGCGACATCAACCGGGCTCCGGAGTACCCGGAGAGCAGCGCGGCGATGGCGGTCTACGAGGACACAGCCGCCTTCGAGAAGGCCTGTCGTGGCGTGGACACGCTCTTCCTGGTCTCGGCGACGGAGTCCGAGGACCGGGTGGAGGCCCATCTGAGCGCCGTGGACGGGGCGGTCCGCGCCGGTGTGTCACGGATCGTCTATCTGTCGTTCCTGGGCGCGGGCCCGGCGTCCACGTTCACGTTCGCCCGCACGCACTTCTACACGGAGGCCCACATCCGGTCGACGGGTGTGTCCCACACGTTCCTGAGACCCAGCCTGTACCTGGACCTGCTGCCCCGTTGGGTGGACGAGAAGGGCGTGGTGCGCGGCCCGGCCGGGGAGGGCCGGGTCGCGTGGGTCTCGCGCGACGACGTGGCCGACGTCGCCGCGGCCGTGCTGACCGATCCGGTGGTGGCGGCGGCCTCGGAGGGCAGGACACACGACGTGACCGGGCCGGAGTCGTTGTCGGTGGGCGCCACCGTGGAGAAGCTGGGCCGGTTGACCGGGCGGAGCGTCCGGTACGTGCCCGAGACCTGGGAGGAGGCCCTGGAATCGCGTCGTCCGAGCGGGGCCGCCGAGTGGGCGATCGAGGGCTGGGCCTCCTCGTACGCCGCCATCGCCGCCGGGGAGCTGGACGTGGTCTCGCCCGTCGTTCCCGACCTGACCGGGCACCCGGCGCAGTCCATCGAGGGGTTCCTGCGCCGCCATCCGAGCGCCCTCTCCCACGTCGGGGGCTGACCGCCCCCTCCCCCGCCACCGCCGTGCCCCCGGCGCGGCGGTTCCCCTTGTCCGGGACGGCGGCCCTTGACCTCAACATTCGTTGAGGAACCAGTCTTGGCTCCGGGGGACACTCCCCCGCCGAAGGAGAGTGGTGGAGATGCGCGCGGTGCGAGTGGACGAGTTCGGTGGCCCGGAGGTCCTGGTGACGCGGGAGCTACCCGACCCCGAACCCGGCCCCGGCGAGGTGCTGGTCGAGGTCGGGGCGGCCAACGTGATCTACCTCGACACCCTGATCCGCAGCGGCGCCGCACAGGGCCACTTCCCCCAGGCCCCGCCCTACGTGCCCGGGGGCAGCGTGGTCGGCCGGGTCACCTCGGTCGGCCCCGGCAGCGACCCGGCCTGGACGGGCACGCGGGTCCTCACCCGCACGGACGACGGCGGATACGCCGATCGCGTCACCGTCCCGGCCGAGGGGCTGCTCCGGGTCCCCGAGGAGCTGCGCCCCCTCGACGCCCTGGCCCTGATGGTCGACGGGGCGACCGCGATGATGCTGGAGCGGGCCGCCCGCTTCGGTCCGGATGCCTGGGTCCTGGTCCTGGCCGCCACCGGCGGGGCGGGCAGCCTGGTCGTGCAACTCGCCCGTCTCGCGGGGGCCCGGGTGATCGGCGCCGCCCGGGGCGCGGAGAAGCTGGCGCTGGCCCGGTCCCTCGGAGCGGAGGAGGCCGTGGACTACTCGCAGCCGGGCTGGCTGGACCGGGTGCGCGGGATCACCGGCGGCGCCGGGGCCGCCGTGGTGATCGACGGGGCCGGCGGTGAGCTGGGATCGGCCTCCTTCGGGGCGGTGGCCGACGGCGGCCGGTTCCTCAGCTACGGCACGGCCGGAGGCTCGTTCGCCGAGGTGGACACGGCCGAGGCCGAGCGGCGCGGGATCACCGCCATGGGTCTGAACGAGATGCAGGCGCGGCCGGGAACGGACCGAGGCGACCTCACCAGGCTCGCACTGGAGGAGGCGCGGGCCGGACACCTGCGGCCGCACGTGGGGCTGATCCTGCCGCTGGAGCGGGCCGCCGAGGCACACGCCGCTCTTGAGGGCCGCCGTGTGCCGGGAAAGGTGCTCCTGGTCCCCTGAGTCGTGCCGGACCATTCCTCCCGCCCGCCACCCGCCGCCAACCTCGACGGACGCCTGCGGCCCGGTGTCCTCGCGTCACCACCGGGATGTGCCTGTGCGCCGTTGAAGCTCGGACAGCCACCCGGTCGGGTCCCACCGTGCGACACCGCGGAGCCCGCGTGGCAGCGCACAGCAGGGGAGACGGACGCTCACATCGATGGCGGCCGCGCCGCCACCGGCGGTGCGTCCAAGAGGGGACACACAGGGCCCTTCTTCTGGATCGATCCGCCCCGACGTCGCCCACCACCGCCCCACCAACTCCTACGGTGCGCTGGCGGCCAGGCCGCCGTCGGCGAAGGCACCCGAGAACCACGCCCTGGCCCCGTGCGGTCGCCGGCTCGAAGACGCCCCTGGGAGGGGCGGGGCATGGAGCGACCCCGGTCCCGTGCGGGGTCCCGGGGCCGTCGGTGTTCGTTCAGGCGAGTCGCGCGGTGAGCTTGGCCTTGAGGGCGCTGGCTGCCGCTCGCGGGTCCTGCGCCTCGGTGACGGCGCGCACCACGACCACGCGGGTGGCCCCGGCGTCCAGCACCCGGTCCACGTTCTCCAGGTCGATGCCGCCGATCGCGAACCAGGGCCGGTCGGTGCCCAGCGCGGCCGCGCGTTCCACCAGTTCGAGCCCGGCCGCCGGGCGTCCCGGCTTGGTCGGGGTCGCCCAGGTCGGGCCCACGCAGAAGTAGTCGCTCCCGGGTTCCTCCGCCGATCGCGCGGCGGCCTCGGGGTCGTTGTTGGAGCGGCCGATCAGGGGGTCGGCGCCGATGACGTCGCGGGCCAGGGGTACCGGCAGGTCGCGCTGGCCCAGGTGCAGTACGTCGGCGCGCACCGCGCGGGCGATGTCGGCGCGGTCGTTGACCGCGAGCAGGGCGCCGTGGCGTTCGCACGCCTCCCTCAGGACTTCCAGGGCGGCCAGTTCCCCGCGCGCCTCCAGCCCCTTGTCCCGGAGCTGGATGATGTCCACACCGCCGGACAGGGCGGCGTCCGCGAACTCCGCGAGATCACCGCTCCCGGTCCGGGCGTCGGTGCACAGGTACAGAAGGGATGCGTCCAGGCGCTCGCGCAGGCTGGTTCCGTGGCTCGTCCTCACGCGCCCCACCATAACCAACGGCCCGGGGACGTCACCGAGGTGGTGCGTCCCCGGGCCGTGGACGGCTCAGAAGGCCATGCCCTGCGCCCGGCGGCGGACCTCGGTGCCCCGGTTCTCGCGCATGGCCTGGATCGGCGTGCCCGGCAGGGTGTCGTCCGGGGTGAACAGCCAACGCAGGGCCTCCCCGGTGGAGAATCCGGCGTCGGTCAGCAGCACGATGGTGCCCGGCAGGCCCTTGACCAGGTCCTGGCCGTCCAGAAAGGCGGCGGGAATGGAGAGCTCACCACCACGCACCACGCCCATCAGGCGGTTCTCGCGGATGAGGGTCTTGATGCGGTTGGGGCTCACGCCCAGCGGGGCGGCCGCCTCACGCAGGGTCAGCCATTCGCCGACGAGTTCGTCGAGTTCACGATCGCTTTGTGTCACCTCACCAATCTGCCACACCCGACCGGGCCCCGGAGACCATCGCGCCGCCCTGGGGGCTCCCTGCCTGGGAGATCCCCGCCACGGCCGGTCCGGACGGGTTGTCCTACGATGGGTGGACAGACATGTCCCGCGGGAGCCGGGTGGACCCGGCTGAGAGGGAGGCTCGCGGCCTCCGACCGCACGAACCTGATCCGGGTCATACCGGCGAAGGGAGTGGAACACGGCGCCGTGCGCACCAACGACGTTCCCCCGCAGAAGACGATTCATCCCACCACTACCGTGGTCGTGGTCGGCGGCGGTGTCGTCGGCCGGGTCACCGCCTGGCGGGCCGCCCAGCGCGGCCTCGCCGTCACCCTCGTCGAACCCGACCCCGTCACCGAACCCTCCGCCGCCCGCGCCTCCTCGACCGTCGCCGCGGGCATGCTCACCCCCGCCACCGAGGCGGTCTTCGGTGAGGAGGAGCTGATGGAGATCGGGGTGCGCTCCGCGCGCCTGTACGACGACTTCGTCGCCGAACTGGAGGAGGCCAGCGGGGTCGACGTCGGCCACCGCCGCACCGGCACCCTCCTGGTCGCCTTCGACAGCGACGACCTGGCCGTCCTCACCGACCTGCACGCCCTCCAGGAACGCCTGGGCATCCCCACTCAACGGCTGACCAGCCGCGAGTGCCGCCGCCTCGAACCCACCCTCGCGCCCGGCGTGCGCGGCGGGGTACTGGCCCCCGAGGACCACTCCGTGAACCCGCGCGCCCTGCTCCTGGCCCTGGCCCGGGCCGGGGAGCGCGCGGGCGTGCGCGAGGTCTCCGGGTACGCGGAGGAGGTCGCCTCCCCCGGCCCCGACGGGGCGCGACTGGGCGTGCGCCTGGCCGACGGCTCCGCGCTACCCGCCGAACAGGTGGTGCTCGCCGCCGGGTGCTGGGGCGACCGGGTGCGGGTGCCCGAACCCGTGGTGCCGCCGCTGCGCCCGGTCAAGGGGCAACTGTTGCGCGCCCGGGTCCCCGCGGGGGAACCACCGCTGGTCACCCGCACCGTGCGCGGCCTGGTGCGCGGGTTCCCCGTCTACCTGGTGCCCCGCGCGGACGGCGAGGTGATCGTCGGCGCCACCCAGGAGGAAATGGGCCACGACACCTCCCTGACGGTGGGCGGGCTCTGGCAGGTCCTGCGGGACGCGCGCGAACTCGTCCCGGGGGTGAGCGAGCTGGAGGTCGTCGAGACCTGTGTGGGGCTGCGGCCGGGCTCACCCGACAACGAACCCCTCCTGGGCCCGACCCGGGTCCCCGGACTACACCTGGCCGCCGGGCACTTCCGGCACGGGGTCCTGCTGGCCCCGGTGACCGGGGAGGTCATGGCCGAGGCCCTCACCACCGGCGCGCTGCCCCCGTACGCGCGCCGGTTCGCAGCCAGCAGATGGACGCGTGAGCAGACGTGGGAGTAGCAGTGGAACTGATCATCAACGGACAGGCCCAGGACAGCGCGGCGACCACCGTGGACGGGGTCGTGCGCGCGCTCACCGACGCCGGGGACGGCGCCGTCCCCGGGGGGATCGCCGTCGCGGTCAACGACGAGGTGGTGCGCCGCACTGCCTGGACGGACACCGCGCTCCGCGCGGGCGACCGCGTGGACGTCCTCACCGCCGTACAGGGAGGCTGAACCATGACACAGACGCACGAGTCCGTGACCGTCGCGGAAAGCGCCCCGGAGGACCCGCTCGTCATCGCGGGGGTCTCCTTCGGCTCCCGCCTCATCACCGGTACCGGCGGGGCGCCCTCCCTGGAGGTCCTGGAGGAGGCGCTCCTGGCGTCGGGGACCGAACTCACCACCGTGGCGATGCGCCGGATCAGCCCGGGCACCCAGGGGTCGGTGTGGGACGTCCTGGACCGCAACGGCATCCGCCCGCTGCCCAACACCGCCGGGTGCTTCACCGCCGTGGACGCCGTGCGCACGGCGAAGCTCGGCCGCGAGGCGCTGGGCACCGACTGGGTGAAGCTGGAGGTGGTCGCCGACGAGCACACCCTCCTGCCCGACCCGGTGGAACTGCTGGACGCCGCGGAGGCGCTGGTCGACGACGGCTTCACCGTGCTGCCCTACACCAACGACGACCCGGTGCTGGCGCGTCGCCTGGAGCAGCTGGGCTGCGCGGCCGTGATGCCGCTGGCCGCGCCGATCGGTTCCGGTCTGGGCATCCGCAACCCGCACAACCTGGAGCTGATCGTCGAGCAGGCCGACGTCCCGGTGATCGTCGACGCGGGCATCGGCACGGCCAGCGACGCCGCCCTGGCGATGGAGCTGGGCTGTGACGCCGTGTTGTTGGCCACGGCCGTGACACGCGCCCGGGAGCCGGTCCGGATGGCCACGGCGATGCGCGACGCCGTGCGCGCCGGACGCGGCGCCCGGCTGGCCGGACGCATCCCGGTCCGGCGCCACGCCAGGGCGTCCAGCCCCGACGTGGTCTGAGCGTCCCCAGAGGACACCGCCACGGTGGGGGCCGGGGGCCGGGGCCGCCGCCTGCGCGGACACACCACCCTGGACATGGGGTCACGACACTCGAACACACCGTGAAAACCGGGTTTGGTGCCGTCCCCTACCGTGGGAGGGGTGTGCGTGCCGCGCGGCGGCACCGCACCCACATACCGCCCAGGCGCGAACGCCCCGAACCGGCTCCGGTCGGCTCCACGACGGTGGACACGAGGGCCGCCGCGACCGTGAACCGCGGGGCAAACCTGACACCGGCTTCCGCTATCGTGTCGGATCGACACCAGGTGTCGGGTACGCGCCACCGGCAGCGAACGCCCGCGCTCCCCGCAGCAAGGACACAATCCCGCCGTGGACATGACGACTTCCGACCCGCTTGTAGGCGCGACGCTGGACCGTCGCTACTTCGTCGAGTCAAGGATCGCCGGTGGCGGCATGGCGACGGTCTACGTCGCCCACGACCTGAGGCTGGACCGACGGCTGGCACTCAAGGTCATGCACCCCTCCCTGGCCCAGGACCCGACCTTCGTCCAGCGCTTCATCAACGAGGCCCACTCGGTCGCCAAGCTCTCGCATCCCAACGTCGTGCAGGTCTTCGACCAGGGTGAGGACCAGGGACACGTCTTCCTGGCCATGGAGTACGTCCCGGGCCAGACCCTGCGCGACCTCCTCAAGGAGCACGGTCGGCTGGGCCCGCAGCAGGCCCTGAACTTCATGGCCTCGGTGCTGGCCGCGCTCGGCGCCGCCCACCAGGCCGGCATGGTGCACCGCGACGTCAAGCCCGAGAACGTCCTCATCAGCAAGGACGGCCGGGTCAAGGTGGCCGACTTCGGTCTGGCCCGCGCGGTGGAGCAGTCCAACCAGGGGTTGACCCGTACCGGCACGCTCATGGGCACCGCCGCCTACCTGGCGCCCGAGCAGATCGAGAAGGGCACCGCCGACGCGCGCAGCGACGTCTACGCCGCCGGGATCATGCTCTACGAACTGCTGACCGGCGGCCAGCCGCACACCGGTGAGACGCCGATCGCGATCGCCTACCAGCACGTGACCGAGGACGTCCCGCGTCCCTCGCACTTCCTGCCGAACCTGCCGCCCGAGGTCGACGGCCTGGTCACCAAGGCCACCGAGCGCGACCCCCGGTACCGTCCGAGCAACGCGGGCCAGTACCTGGCCAAGGTCCTGGAGGTCCTGCGCACCCTGCCGGACACCGGCTCGGCTCCGGCCGCGCCGTTGGCCCCCGTGGCCCCGCAGGCCAACTCGGCCGCCACCATGACCGCGCCCCAGCTGATCGCGGGCGGCGCAGGTCCGGGTACCGAGAACGCCACCATGGTCGTGGACATGAACGGCGCCGACCTGGGCCGGGACGACTACGACGACGACGGTTACGACGACTACCCCGTGAGGGGCGGGTCGTGGTTCTCGCGCAACCGTCTCCTGGTGGTCGGGGCGCTCGTGACGGCCCTGGTCGTGGGTGTGGCGGGCTGGTGGTTCCTGCTCGGCCGCTACGAGTCCGTCCCCGACGTGATCGGGCTGTCCCCCGAGGCCGCCAGCGAGCAGATCCGCGGGGCCGGTCTGGTGGTCGATCTGTCCGACGACACGGTGTACAGCGACGACGCCGCCGCCGGTGAGGTCGGCGATACCGATCCGGAGGTGGACGACCGCCTCTCCCCGGGTGACACGGTGACGGTGTTCCTGTCCAAGGGCCCGCAGAACGTGTCCATGCCCGACCTCGTTGGCGACGACGTCGCCAACGCGCTCAAGGCCATGGAGGACCTCGGCTTCGACGACGAGAGCGTCGTCCAGGAGGAGCAGGACTCCCCGGACAACGCCCCCGGCGAGGTGCTGGCCACCAGCCCCGAGGCCGGGGCGGAGGCGGACCGGGAGGGGACGGTGACCATCACCGTCAGCAGCGGTATCCCCGTTCCGAGCCTGGCCGGGGAGAAGCGCGAGGACGCCGAGAAGACCCTCAGCGACCTCGGCCTGACTGCCGAGATCGTGGAGGAGGAGAGCGAGAACATCGACGAGGGCCTGGTGATCAGCCAGTCCCCCGACACCGGCACCAACGTCGGCCCCGGGGCCAGCGTGACGCTGACCGTCTCCAGCGGCCCGCCCGAGGTCGACATCCCGGACGTGGTCGGCGACTCCGTCCGCGACGCCCGCAAGGAGCTGGAGGAGGCCGGGTTCGAGGTCGAGGTCGAACGGATCTTCGGCGGCCGCGTGGTGGCGCACCAGTCGCACACCGGCAGCGCGCCGGAGGGCACCAAGATCAAGCTCACCGCCACTCCCGGCGGGATCGACCTGGGCGACCTCGACGAGGACGACGACGACTGACCGGACTCCGCGCCACCGCGCGCCGCCCGGATGACCGCCGCCCCTTCCCTGTCCGGGAGGGGGCGGCGGTCAGGGCGTGTTCGGTGGGTGCTGCCCGTCGCGAGCGGTGCGTCCAGTGGTGCTGGCGCAAGGCCGAAGAAGGAGTCAGCCCGGGTTTGGCTGTCGACTGGAGAACGCAGTGTAAGTGCCGCTGGGGCGACCTGTAGCAGGGCGTGTGCCCGCCGAACACGCCCTAGTAGTGTCGGCCGCATGAGCGGTGACGAGATCCGGGTGATGGTCGTGGACGACCACCCCATGTGGCGTGACGCGGTGGCGCGGGACCTGGCCGAGGCCGGGCTCCAGGTGGTGGGGACGGCGGGCGACGGCGCCAAGGCCCTGCGGATCGCCCCGGCTGTCCGGCCCACCCTGGCCGTGGTGGACCTGCACCTGCCCGACACCAACGGGGTGGAGCTGACCGCGGCGCTGGTGGCGCTGCCCGAGCCGCCGCAGGTGCTGGTGCTCTCGGCCAGCGGCGAGAGTGACGACGTGCTGGCGGCGGTCAAGGCCGGTGCCACCGGCTACCTCGTGAAGTCGGCCGGGCGGGAGGAGCTCCTCGACGCCGTCCGCCGGGTGCACACCGGCGAGGCCGTGTACACGCCGGGACTGGCCGGACTGGTACTCGGCGAGTACCGGCGGTTGTCGGCCGAGGACGACCGCTCCGACGACGGCCGGGAGCGGGCACCCGAGCTGACACCCCGGGAGACCGAGGTGCTGAGACTGGTGGCCAAGGGACTGGCCTACAAGCAGATCGCCCGCCGTCTCACCATCTCCCACCGCACGGTCCAGAACCATGTCCAGAACACCCTGACCAAGCTCCACCTGCACAACCGGGTGGAGCTGGTGCGCTACGCCATCGACCGGGGCCTGGACGAATGACTCCGTGAAGACTCCCTCCGACGGCGGCCGTAACGCGGGGTTTCGGATGGTGTTCTCCGGGCGGGGTTGGCCTGGGCTACCCCCGCCCACTATGGTCTAGACCATAGGGCGCCCAGCGCCCGGAACACCCACCAACGTCGAGGAGAAGTCGTATGCGAGTCGGGGTGCTGACCGGCGGTGGAGACTGCCCTGGTCTGAACGCGGTCATCCGCGCCGTGGTCCGTAAGGGCATCAAGGACTACGGATACGAGTTCGTCGGCTTCCGGGACGGCTGGCGCGGCCCTCTGGAGGGCGACACCATGCCCCTGGACGTCTCCGCCGTGCGCGGCATCCTTCCCCGGGGCGGCACGATCCTGGGTTCCTCCCGCACCAACCTCATGAAGATCGAGGGCGGTGTCGAGCGGGTCAAGGACAACATGGCCGGTCTGGGCGTTGACGCGCTGGTGGCCATCGGCGGCGAGGACACCCTGGGTGTGGCTCGCCAGCTGCACGACCGCGGCGTCAACGTGGTGGGCGTGCCCAAGACCATCGACAACGACCTCAACGCCACGGACTACACGTTCGGGTTCGACACCGCGGTCAACATCGCCATGGAGGCGATCGACCGCCTGCACACCACGGCGGAGTCGCACCACCGCGCCCTGGTCGTGGAGGTCATGGGCCGCCACGCCGGATGGATCGCCCTGCACTCGGGCATGGCCGCGGGTGCCAACGTCATCCTCATCCCCGAGCGCCCCTTCGACATGGACGTGGTCGTCAAGCACGTCGAGAGCCGTTTCGAGACCCAGTACGCGCCCATCATCGTGGTCGCCGAGGGCGCCCACGCCAAGGAGGGTCAGCTGGAGCTGGCCACCGGCGAGACGGACGCCTTCGGCCACGTGCGCCTGGGCGGGATCGGCCAGACGCTCGCCGAGGAGATCGAGCGGCGCACCGGCAAGGAGGCCCGTTCGGTCGTGCTGGGCCACGTCCAGCGCGGCGGCACCCCCACCGCCTTCGACCGGGTGCTCGCCACCCGCCTGGGCGTGAACGCCATCGAGGCCGTGCACGACAAGTCCTTCGGCAAGATGGTCGGCCTCCAGGGCACCGACATCGTGCGGGTGGACCTGGCCGAGGCCACCGACACCCTCAAGACCGTGCCCGCGGAGCGCTACGAAGAGGCCGAGGTCTTCTTCGGCTAGGGCGTGACCATAGCGTGTGCCGGGCCCCTCCCACGTCAGGGAGGGGCCCGGCCGTGTCCGGGGTCTCACCCGGATGCCGTGTACACGGGGAATGGACCGAGCGGTCCGGGGATTGTTCGATACTGGAAGGCATCGTTCCATCGCCCACCCCAGGTATCACCCTCCGGAGGTAGCACCATGTCCGCGTCGCTTGAGTCCGCGCCGCTCCCCGTAACCGAGGTCGGAGCCGACGCCGGGCTCGGCGAGCTCTGCGTGCTCATGAAGCTCGGCGAGATCGTTCTCAAGGGCTCCAACCGCAAGCTGTTCGAGCGCCGCCTGCACAACAACATCCGCTCCTCCGTGCGCGACCTGGGCGACATCCGCCTCTCCCAGCGCGGCGCGGGCGTGATCATCGTGCGCAAGCCCGGCGCCTCCGACCTGGAGATCGCGGAGATCGCCGACCGCATGGCCAACGTCATGGGCGTGGTCTGGGTGCACCTGGTGCGCCGCGTGGCCAAGGACCTGGACGCCATCGTCGACATCGGTGTGCGCTCCATGGCGGGCCGCGAGGGCACCTTCGCGGTGCGCGCCCGTCGCCGCGACAAGCGCTTCGAGATGAACTCCGGCGACCTGGCCGGGTACCTCGGATCCAGGATCATCGAGGCGCACGGCTACAAGGTGAACCTCAAGCGGCCCGACAACACCCTGTACGTCGAGGTCGACAAGGACGAGGCGTTCGTCTTCACCGACGGCATCCCCGGCCAGGGCGGGCTGCCCGCCGGGATGAGCGGGCGCGGCCTCGTACTGATGTCCGGCGGCATCGACTCCCCCGTCGCGGCCCACCGGATGATCCGGCGCGGGCTCAAGGTGGACTTCCTGCACTTCTCCGGGATGCCCTTCACCGGGCCCGAGTCCATCTACAAGGCCTACAGCCTGGTCCGCCAGCTGGACCGCTACCAGGTGGGTTCGCGCCTGTTCGTGGTGCCGTTCGGCAAGGCCCAGCAGCAGCTGAAGAGCTCCGGCATCGAGCGGCTCCAGATCGTGGCCCAGCGGCGGCTGATGCTCAAGACCGCCGAGGCGCTGGCCGACGACCTCAAGGCGGAGTGCCTGATCACGGGTGACGCTCTGGGCCAGGTCTCCAGCCAGACGATGACCAACCTGACCGCCCTGGACGACGCGGTGGACCTGCCGATCCTGCGGCCGCTCATCGGCATGGACAAGACCGAGATCATGGACCAGGCCCGCCGGATCGGCACGCTGGCCATCTCGGAGCTGCCCGACGAGGACTGCTGCACGATGCTGACCCCGCGCCAGGTGGAGACGGCCGCCAAGATCCCCGACCTGCGCCAGATCGAGAAGCGTCTGGACGCCGAGGAGCTGGCCGAGCACCTGGTGACCACCGCGCAGCTGCACCGCCCCAGCTTCCTGGGTGAGGCCGCGCCCGCCCAGGTCGCCCCCTCCGCCGCCAAGGCCGTCACCTCGGCCGTGTAGGACCGGTCGGGCCCGCTCCGGGTCCGTGGACGGTACGTGCCCCGGACGCTCGTGAGCGTCCGGGGCACCGTCGTCTCACCCCGGGGCCGAAGCCTCAGGGGACCGCGTTCACCTGTCGGCGAGCTCGCGCGCGGGCGCCGGGGTGAGGGTGCGGCCGCTCAGGGTGGCCAGGGTGCCCGCCAGGTCGCGGAGCTGGGGCAGGTCCTCCTCCAGCAGCGCCTGCGGACCGTCGCACAGCGCGGTCTCCGGGCTCGGGTGCACGTCCACGATCACGCCGTCGGCGCCGATCGCGATGGCCGCGCGGGAGAGCGGGAGTACCAGGTCGCGCTTGCCTCCGGAGTGCGACGGGTCGACGATCACCGGGAGGTGGGTCAGCCCCTGCGCGACCGGGACGGCGCTGATGTCCAGCGTGTTGCGGGTGGCCTTCTCGAAGGTGCGGATGCCGCGCTCGCACAGGACGATGTCGAGGTTGCCGCGCTGGGCGATGTACTCGGCGGCCATCAACCACTCCTCGATGGTGGCGCTCATGCCGCGCTTGAGCAGGACCGGCTTCCCTGCGTCACCGACCGCCTGGAGGAGGGCGAAGTTCTGCATGTTGCGGGTGCCGACCTGGAGCATGTCCGCGTAGGAGGCGACCAGCGGGACGTCGGCGGCGTCCACGACCTCGGTGACGATGGGCATGCCGGTCTTCTCACGCACGTCGGCGAGGATCTTCAGGCCCTCCTCGCCCAGCCCCTGGAAGGCGTACGGGGAGGTGCGGGGCTTGTAGGCGCCGCCGCGCAGGAGTGCGGCCCCCGCGGCCCTGGCCATGAGGGCCGCTTCGAGGGTCTGCTCGGGGGTCTCGACGGCGCAGGGGCCCGCGATGACCGTCATGTTGTCGCCGCCGATCGGCACGCCGCGGACGCTGACCACGGTGCGGCTGTCGTGGTTCTCGCGGCTGACGAGCTTGTACGGCGCCGAGATGCGCAGCACCTCGCTCACACCGGGCTTGGCGGCCAGACCGAGGTCCTGGAAGCGCTCGACGTTGCCGACCAGGCCGATGATGGTGCGGCTGACGCCGCGTGTCACGTACGCCTCGCCTCCGGCGGAGGTGACCAGCTCGACGAGGGCGTCGATGTTGTCGGCGGTGGCGCCCGGCGCCATAACGATGACCATGTGGTTTTCCCTGTGTGTCGGTTGGGTGGCTGAGCCGCGCGGTTGTCGCGCCGAAGCCGGGGGCTTCGACCCCGGGCGAAAACAAAGGAGCCCCGGGCCGTTACCGGCCCGGGGCTCCTGGGAAGTCGTCTGTGTCAGCGCAGGGCTTTACAGGCGACCGGGGAGATGGGCCGGTAGCCATAAAAGCGCCAAAAGTTCTGCTGCATGGCAGTGACTATAGCGCAAGGTGAGCGCTCCCCCACACAACCGGGGGGAGTGACGTGGCTCTCGCCGAGGCCTGGCAGGATGACAGGACGCCGTCGTCCACCCCTGCGCGGGGGGACGTACCAGGGCCCGCGGGGCCGGATCGAAGGGACGGGAGGACGGGTTGTCCGAGGGCGAGGAGGCCGGGGGCACGGGCGCGGAGCATCGA
The DNA here is from genome assembly GCF_018070675.1 of Nocardiopsis sp. B62. NCBI lineage: Bacteria > Bacillati > Actinomycetota > Actinomycetes > Streptosporangiales > Nocardiopsidaceae > Nocardiopsis > Nocardiopsis sp. B62. Next base: position 35,496 of record NZ_JAGPXK010000037.1, read on the forward strand.
CCGCGACTGCCGCCGGGCCAGGCGGTGCGCCACGAGCACAGGCCCCTGCACTACGGCCGGGTGCCCACCTTCCGACCGGAGCGGTGGGACTTCCGCGTGTTCGGCGCGACCGAGTCCCTGGGCACCTACCGGTGGACCTGGAAGGAGTTCGGCGGCCTGCCCCGCACGGACGTGGTCCGCGACTTCCACTGCGTGATGCGGTTCACCGTGCCCGAGGTTCCCTGGGGCGGACTCCTGGCCACCGACCTCGTCCGGCTGGCCCCGCCGTCACCGGAGGTCACGCACGTGATGGCGTGGGGCGAGTACGGCTACAGCGCCAACCTGCGGGTGGACGACTTCCTTGACGACGGGGTGCTGCTCGCCACGCACCGCGACGGCGTGGCGCTGGCCCCCGAACACGGGTTCCCCGTGCGCCTGGTGGTGCCGCACCTGTACGGGTGGAAGAGCGTGAAGTGGCTGCGGTCCGTGGAGTACATGGTGGGTGACCGCCGCGGGTTCTGGGAGGAGCGCGGCTACCACAACAGGGCCGACCCCTGGAACGAGGAACGCTTCTCCCACCAGGAGGAACCCGGGGACGGGCCGCCGCTCCGCTGACGCCGCGCCCGCCCCCGGGGGTTCAGTCGCGGGGGACGGACATCTCGATCTCGGTGCCCTCACCGGGCTCCGAGTACAGCTCGGTGGTGCCGCCCAGATCGCGGACCCGGCCGACGACCGACTGGGCGACCCCGAGGCGGCCGTCCGCGCGGGCCCGCTCCAGACGCCCGGGCTCGATGCCGGGGCCGTCGTCGCGCACGGTCACGGTGACCGCGTGCCCCTCGTCCTCCAGCAGGACCCACACCCGGGTCCCGGGCGGGCAGTGCCGTTCCACGTTGTCCAGCGCGGCGGCCACGGCGGCGGCGAGTTCGGCCGCGGTGTTCCCTGGCAGGAGCACCGGGGTGGCCGGGGCCGACACCGAGACCCGCACGGACTCCAGGCGGCGCAGCGCCTCCCTGAGGTCCGCCGGGGAGTCCGGGGCCGCCTCGGCCCCGGGCTCGGTCGGCACCGACGCCGCCGCGTCCAGTCCGTCGGTGAGCAGGGACCGCAGCCGCACCTCCTGCTCACCGGCCATCCGGCCCAGTTCGGCGGCCTGGCCACCGATCTCGTCGCCTCGACGGCGCACCAGGGCCAGGACCTGGAGGACCGAGTCGTGGATGGAACGGGCGAGCTGCTCGCGTTCGCGGATGCGCGCCTCCAGGGTCACCGCCTGGGCGAAGCGCCGCTCGGCCTGCTCGGCGACCCGTGCCATGTAGCCCACGGCCAGGCAGGCCAGCAGGAGCAGTGCCACCCCGCGCACGGTGGCGGCGGTGATCTTGGCGTCCATCAGCACACGCAGGGTGATGTCGGCGAAGCCGTAGGCCAGGGCGACCGTGGCCGCGCCTCGGCGACCCCAGATGACGCTGGCCGACAGCGCGGCCCCGGCGAACCAGTAGGAGCTCAGCGGGGGCGCCTGGGTGAGGTAGTGGGGCGTGGCCGCCAGACCGGTGGCGAACATGCAGCCGAAGGCCACGGCGAGGTCGGCGACCAGCAGGCGCGACGTCCGCCAGGCCGGGTGGGCGTAGGCGTAGGTCGTCACCACGGTCCAGCAGGCCATGACGACCAGCACCGCCCACGCGAGCCAGGGCCTGGTCAGGTACTCGTGGTGCTGGGCGAGCGGCACCAGGGCGTAGACCAGGGCGACGGCGCGGAAGAGGGCGAAGGCGCGCCAGAGGGGGACGTCGAAGCCCAGGGGTCAGACCACCGCCCCGTTGTCGGGACCGTTGTCACCGGGCGGCCTGGAGTCGGTCATGCGCAGGATGAGCACGACGAAGCTGGTCAGGAAGGCCGCGACGGCCAGGAACATGACCCAGTTGGGTAGCGCGATGCCCATGAAGGCGGCGCCGAACAGCAGCACCGGACCACCCAGGAGTCCGAACCAGGCGGCGATGCCCACCCGGTCGCCCTGGAGCAGGGGCGGCGGGGGCGGGGGCTCGTAGTGGCCCTCCAGTTCCGCCTCGGCCCGGCGGCGGTCCTCCTCGCGGGACTCCTCGTCGTCCTCGCCCGAGTCCCTGGGCAGGTTGGCGAGAATGTCCCCGAGCCGCGTCTGGTGCTCGTCGGGGGCGCTGAGGTTCTCGACGTCGGGCCAGGCGACCCGGTCCCGCTGTTCGCTGGAACCCTCGGAGTCGTCGTAGAAGCGGGCGACCAGATCGTTCCAGACGTCGTCCTCGTCGTTGGCGCGCGCCCGGGAGGCCTCGGCTTCGGCGTTGGCCGGGGGGCCGTCCAGGAGGTCGCCGCCGACGGGTGCGTCGTTGCCCTCGTGCCCGGCGGAGGCCTCCTGGGCCTCCTCGCCCTCGGCCTCGGGTCTGACCTCGGCGCGCGGGGCCAGCAGGTCGGGCCCGGCTGCGTTCTCGCTCAGGTCGGGCAGTTCGGAGCCGAGCACCCGTTCCGCGGCGCCGCGTTCCTCGGCGTCGACGTAGAGGTGGTCGGTGGGTGGGTCCTCGACCTGGCCGCCGGTCGGCTCCAGGACGTCCTCCGCCAAGGGGACCGCGTAGGCGGCGATCCCGCTGCGCCGGAGCGCCTCCAGCATGAGGTCCGCGTGGGAGGGCGCGAGAAGGATCAGCGGAACGTAGGCGTCGGCGAGCAGGCCGTTGCCCCGACGTTGCGTCATCGGTCGGTTCCTTCCCCGCTTCTACTGCGCTCGCGCACGAACGCGAGGCTTCCTTCGAAGATGGTGGCGGCGTCGTGGTCGAGAGTCGCGACGTGGTAACTGTCGTGGAGCAGGTGGATCGTCAGCCGGGTGTTGACCGCCCTCTTAGCGAGGATACGCAGACTGTCCGGTCCGACGACGTGGTCCTGGGGGCTCCGGTAGGCCAGAACAGGCGCCCGCAAACCGGACATGCCGTCCTGAACCGCGCGCCACAGCTTCGGGAGTGTCGCGGCGGCCGCGGTGGGCACCCGGTCGTACCCGCCCTCGGTGGCGGTCTCCAGCGCGACGTCGCTGGACAGGCCCGGAGTGGAGGGCATCAGGCGGGCGGCGAGGTGGCGGATCGGGGCGATGATCGGGAGCCTGTGGTCCTCCACGGTCAGGGAGGGGTTGACCACGACCACCCCCCGGACGATGTCGGGGTGTTCCTGGGCCAGGCGCAGGGTGAGCGCGCCACCCATGGACAGGCCCATGACGTGGACCTCGTCGCATCTGTGCGCGAGGTCGAGCAGGGCCGCCTCCACCTCCGCGTACCAGTCGTCGCTGGTGGTGGTGGCCATGTCCTGCCAGGTGGTGCCGTGCCCGGGCAGGCGCGGGAGTTCCACCGTGAGTCCCGCCCGCGCCAGGTACTCGGCCCAGGGGCGCATCGAGTACGGCGACCCGGTGAACCCGTGGCAGAGCAGGACTCCGACGCCCGAACCCGTGTGGCTGTAGGGGTCCGCCCCCGGGATGAGGGGGATGGCGCTGGTCGGTCTCACAGATCTGCTCCCGGGATCGTTCGGCGGGGAACCGGTCGGGACGGCGGCCCCAGCCGTGAGGCTAGTCGCTCGGGTGAGCGTTTGTCATCGAGTGAACGGTAGCGTTCTCCTGCCCGAACCCCGGGAGCGCCCGGCGTGTTCCCGGGTGTCCCGGGGCGGACCTGCCGTGAGACCCCCACCGGTCGTGAGTATCCTCGACAGTGCCCCGCGGCGCGTTCTGCTCCTGACCCGCGAAGAACGGTATGGGTCCGTTCTGGACGCTTTTGGTGGAGACCCGCACGTGGTGGGAAGATGGCGCTCGTCAGCCTCCCCGTGTCCGCGGTGGGGGCCTTCCGGACAATGTCAGCCGAGCGGGACAGTGAGACGTGGCAGGCCCTGCCCAGTGCTCCCCGCGTGTGCAGGGGTGATCTGAAGCGATGTTCTACTGGGTGGTCAAAGCGATCCTGGGGCCGGTTCTGGCCGTGTTGTGGCAACCCCGCGCGGAGGGCGTGGAGAACGTGCCGCGGCGCGGTCCGGCCATCATGGTCAGCAACCACCTGTCGTTCTCCGACCACTTCTTCGGTCCGCTGCCGCTCCCGCGCAGGATCACCTTCCTCGCGAAGTCCGAGTACTTCACCGGCACCGGCGTGAAGGGATTCGTCAGCCGGGCGTTCTTCACCGGTGTCGGGCAGATCCCGATCGACCGTTCCGGCGGCAAGGCGAGTGAGGCGGCCCTGCGCACCGGCCTGCGCGTGCTCAAGCGCGGGGAGCTGCTCGGCATCTACCCCGAGGGCACCCGCTCCCCCGACGGGAAGCTGTACCGGGGTCGCACCGGTGTGGCCCGTCTGGCCCTGGAGGCGAAGGCCCCGGTCGTGCCGATGGCGATGATCAACCTGGAGAAGATCATGCCTCCCGGCCGCACCGTTCCCAAGCTGGGTGTGCGCCCCAAGGTGGTCTTCGGCAAGCCGCTCGACTTCTCCCGCTACCACGGGATGGAGAAGGACCAGCGGGTCCTGCGGGCGATCACCGACGAGATCATGTACGCGCTCATGGAACTCTCCGGCCAGGAGTACGTGGACCGTTACGCGCAGGCGGTCAAGGCCGAGATCGAGGCCGAGGAGAAGGAGGCCCGGCGCGAGCAGCAGGCCAGTGCCAAGGACGAGCGCCGGACCCGCCGCGCCGAGCGCCGGACCGACCGCAAGGCCCGCAAGGAGGCCGCTCGCGAGGAGAAGCGCGCCCGGAAGGCCGCGGAGCGGGCCGACGCCGAGCAGGCCGAGGGGAAGCGGGACGACGACGCGTAGCGTCGCACCGCACAGGACACGAGGGGGCGGTCACCGGGATTCCCGGTGACCGCCCCCTTCACGTCGGCTGGGCGCGGTGCTCGACGCGGTCGCTCAGTGCCGGGCGAGGTCGCCCGCGCCGACGATGCCCGCCTCGCCGCCGAGCTCGGCGACGCGCACCTCGGCCAGACGGCGGTCGGGACGTCCGGAGACGTGCCGCGCGAACGAGGAGCGCACCGGGTCGAGGATGATGTCCCCCGCGTCGGAGACCCCGCCACCGAGCACGAAGCACTCGGGGTCCAGGATCGCGGCGAGGTCGGCCAGGCCGAGCCCGGCCCAGTCCCCCACGATCCGGAAGCACTCCAGCGCGGCCGGGTCGCCCTCCATCGCGGCGCGGGTGATGACCTCGCCCTCGATCCGCTCCACGTGGCCGTCCGCGAGCTTGAGCATGCGCTCGCCCCTCTCGGGGTCCGTGCGGGCCAGGTCCTGTCCCTCGGCCACCAGCGCGCGGCCACTGGCGTACTGCTCCCAGCAGCCGTGGTTCCCACAGGCGCAGCGGCGGCCGTGCGGGACCATCCGGTAGTGGCCGACCTCGGCGGCGACGCCGTGGCGGCCCCGGTGCAGGGCGCCGCCGAGGACGAGGCCGCCACCGATCCCCGTGCCAAGGGTCACGCAGACGATGTGGTCGCTGCCGCGCCCCGCTCCGAACCGGGCCTCGGCCCAGGCGGCGGCGTTGGCGTCGTTCTCGATGACCACGGGGAGGTCGACGTGCCGCTGCACGCGTTCCTTGAGGGGTTCGTCGTGCAGACCGAGGTTGACGGCGATCTGGACGGTGGCGCGGTCCTCGTCCACGAACCCGGCCACGCCCACGCCCACCGCGCTGACCCCGCGTTCGGGTCGGCGCTCGCGGAGCTCCCGCACGGCCCGGCCCACGACCTCGGCCAGGGCGCGCGGGTCGTTGGCCGGGGTGGGGTACTTGACCTTGTCCAGGATCTGCCCGTCGTGGTCGACGACGCCGGCGGCGACCTTGGTTCCGCCGATGTCTACGCCAATGGTCAGCATGGGGGCAGCTCCTTCTACTTACGCCCGAACTCTGACATAAGTCTCAAGGTTCATGGCAGATGGTTTTCAAATGGTGTAAACCATTCGATTAAACCAGGCTCGGACGGCGGGGCACACCCCGAGAGCGACCGCTGTCCTCTTTGCCCTAATCCCCCGCTGTGACCTGCGGATCCGCACCTCCCTCGGCCTGCCCACCAGGCCGGGAATCCCCCTCCGGACCCTCCGGCGAGTCACGGCGGGCACGCGCGTCCCGCTCGCGGTCCTCGCGATCACGATCCTCCTGCTCCTCGCGCGCCCGGGCGGCCTCCTCCCGCCCCTGCTCGAAGGAGCGCTCCACGACCCCCCAGGTGCGCCCCACGGCGTCCGCGAAGGACAGACCGGCCCGCCCGAGGTGCCCGGCGACCTCCGGCGCGCTCCTGCGCACGATCTCGACGAACTCCTCCAGCGGGGGGCGCTGCTCCTGCGTCTCCACGCGGATCGCCTCCTCCCACACATCACCCTTGGCAGGGGGGTTGGTGACGGCGCTGACGCCGCGTTTGACCCCGGCGACCAGGAGCCTGCGCTGGAGGGTGTCGACCAGGCGCAGCGCGTCGTCGACGAGGTCGGGGTTGTCGGGACGTCCGCCGCCCGACCGCTCCGAGCGCCCGGTGTTGTTGTCGGTCATGTCCGTGAGCCTCCTGTAGGTGCGTCTGGCATCACGTTAACCGCCCCGACCCGGCGCCGACAGGCACGGCCGGGGAGGTTCAGGGAAGAGCCAGGGACCCCCGGGGGCCTGACCGGGGATGACCCCGGGGGTCCGTCGCGTTACGGAGACCGGGAGGAGGGACCGCGCCCTGGGAACGGCGCCTGAAACGGACACCCGTCCGCTTTAGGCGGAAACGACGCGAACCTCACCGGATGTGCACGAAGAACGCGGCGCGCGATAGTCTCGGCTCCGCGCGAGCAGCAACCGGGATCACCCGCTTGACCTGCGCGTTCCCGGACGGACCGACAGGGGGCGACCCGCTCCCCGGCGGCCACGACCACGCCGACAACATCACAGGAGAAGGCCGACCCGACCACGTGCGACCGCCGGTGGACACACGACGAGCAGCGTGTTCGCCCCGCGAGACGCGTCGGGCCAGGATCACCGTTGGATACCGAACGGCAACCTGTTCTACTCACGAGTAGGATGGTGTTGTTACGGTCGTCACGTCCCCACCACCCAGAACCCGTACACGTCCAGGAGCATCACGTGCGCGAATACAGCTCTCCCGCGAAGGCTGAGATCTCCGATGACGCGCGGCTGACCGACACGCTCTTTGCGCGCGCGGCCAGCGAGCCGAACGCCGTCGCCGCCCGCCGTCAGGAGGAGGCCGGGGCCGGCCAGTGGCGCGACGTGACCGTCGAGCAGCTGCACGGCGACATCGTCGGATACGCCAAGGCCCTGATCCACGCGGGCATCGGGCAGGGCGACCGCGTCGCCCTCATGTCGCGCACCCGCTACGAGTGGACCGCGGTCGACTACGCGGTCTGGTCGGTCGGCGCCGTCACCGTACCCATCTACGAGACCTCCTCCGCCGAGCAGATCGAGTGGATCCTCTCCGACTCCGGCGCCAAGGCCGCGTTCGTGGAGACCGAGGACCACGCCAAGCGCGTCGAGGGCATCCGGGCCACCACCCCCGAGCTGGCCCACCTGTGGCGGTTCGACGGCGACGACCTCACGACCCTCACCGCCACCGGTACCGACGTCTCCGACGAGGACCTCGAGACCCGCCGCACCGCGGTGGGCGCCGACGACCTCGCCACCCTCATCTACACCTCCGGCACCACCGGCCGCCCCAAGGGTTGCGAGCTCACCCACCGCAACTTCCTCTTCATCGCCCGCTCCGCGCTCGAGGGCCCGGCCAAGCCGATCATCCTGGACCACGAGGGCGTTCCCTCCACTCTGCTCTTCCTCCCCCTGGCGCACGTCTTCGCGCGCTTCGTCCAGGTCATGGTCATCGAGGGCAAGGCCGTGCTGGGCCACTACCCCAGCACCGGCCCGGACCTGATCGACCAGTTCTCGGTCTTCAGGCCCACGTTCCTCCTCGCGGTCCCCCGCGTCTTCGAGAAGGTCTTCACCAAGGCCCAGCAGAAGGCCGAGGGCGAGGGCAAGGGCAAGATCTTCAACGCCGCCGCCGACACCGCCATCGAGTACAGCAAGGCGCTGGCCACGGGGAACGTGCCCTTCACCCTCAAGCTCAAGCACGGTCTGTTCAAGAAGCTGGTCTACGGGAAGATCACCGCCCGCCTCGGCGGCGAGGCCAACTACGCGGTCTCCGGCGGCTCCGCCCTCGGCGACCGTCTCGGGCACTTCTTCCGCGGCGTCGGCCTGACCATCGTCGAGGGCTACGGCCTCACCGAGACCACCGCCCCGACCTCGGTCAACAGCCCCGGCTTCAACAAGATCGGGACCGTCGGCCAGCCCATGCCCGGCACGACCGTGCGCATCGCGGACGACGGCGAGATCCTGCTCAAGGGCGACCACATCATGGTCGGCTACTGGCAGAACGAGAAGGCCACCAAGGAGGCGTACGAGGACGGCTTCTACCGCACCGGCGACCTCGGCTCCCTCGACGCGGACGGCTTCCTCAGCATCACCGGCCGCAAGAAGGAGATCATCGTGACGGCGGGCGGCAAGAACGTCGCCCCGGCCGTCCTGGAGGACCGCATCCGCTCTCACGCCCTGGTCAGCCAGTGCATGGTGGTCGGTGACAACCGCAAGTTCATCGCGGCCCTGGTCACGATCGACCCCGAGTCCTTCGAGCTGTGGAAGACCTCGAACAACAAGACGGGCGAGATCGCCGACCTGACCGGTGACGCCGACCTCATCGCGGCCATCCAGGGGGCCGTGGACGACGCCAACAACGCGGTCTCCAAGGCCGAGGGCATCAAGAAGTTCAGGATCCTGCCCAGCGACTTCACCGAGGAGGACGGCCAGATGACCGCCTCCCTGAAGGTCAAGCGCCACGTCGTCAGCAAGCAGTGGAGCAAGGAGATCGACGACATCTACGCGGGCTGAGCCCGACGCTCCCCATGACTGAGGGGGCCGACCGCCACGGGCGGTCGGCC
>NZ_JAGPXK010000038.1:0-43186 GCF_018070675.1 Nocardiopsis sp. B62
GGGCGCGGGCCCCGCCGAGCCGCTCACGCCTACCCCGCGTTGACGATCTGGATCAGGTTGCCGCAGGTGTCGTCCAGTACCGCCGTGGTGACCGGGCCCATCGTCAGCGGCTCCTGGGTGAAGGTGACCCCGAGCCCGCGGAGGCGCTCGTACTCGGCCTGGACGTCGTCCACCGCGAACTGGGTCACCGGGATGCCGTCGTTGACCAGGGCCTCCCGGTACGGACCCACGGCGGGGTGGCCGGAGGGCTCCAGCAGGAGCTCGGCCCCCTCGGGGTCCTCGGGCGAGACCACGGTCAGCCAGCGGTTCTCCTCCTCGGGCGCGCCCAGGGGCACGTCGTGCTTCTTTCGGAAGCCCAGCACGTTGGTGTAGAAGTCCAGGGCCTTGACCTGGCTGTCCACGAAGACGCTGTTGATGTGGATTCTCATGACTCGCTCTCCGGTCGGTCCGGCCCGAGCCACCGCTCGACGATGTGCCTGAGCGGTGCCGGGTTCATGGTGTGGAACTTGTAGCGCCCCTCGCGCCTGCTCTCGACCAGTCCGGCTCCCTCCAGGACCGCGAGGTGCTGGGAGACCGCCTGGCGCGACATGTTGAGCTGGTGCCTGGTGATCAGCCGGGTGCAGAGTTCGAACAGGGTCTGCCCGGACCGTTCACCGAGTTCGTCGAGGATCAGTCGGCGGGTCGGATCGGCCAGGGCCTTGAACAGTTCGTCGGACACGCGCCCACTATAGGCAAGCGGCTGCTTGCCTATCAAGCCGTGGTCTGGTGTTTTGCCATTTCCTGAACCGTCGGGGTCCTACGTCCCGTAGACCCCGGCCGCGACCGGCAGCGGCACCCGCCAGTGGGGCGGGGCCCGCGCGCGACTGAGGACACGGTGACACGAGGGCGGGACGGACCGTACCGGGACCCGCTTCGTCCTCGCCCGACCTACTCGTCGCCGCCGAAGTTGTTGTACTCGTTGGCCCGTTCCTGGCCGGACAGCGCGTGGATGGCGTCCATGACCTCGTCGGTGATCACCCGGCGGGCCTTGCCGGGGGCCATGCTGTCGAAGCCGGTCGAGAAGTCCATCGGCTCGCCGAAGCGCACGGTGAAGGGGCGGGGGCGCGGCATGTTGGCGCCGATGGGCTGGACCTGCTGGGTGCCCGAGACCGCGACCGGCACGATGGGCGCCTTGGACTCCAGGGCCAGGTGGGCGACGCCGGTGCGGCCCCGGTACAGGCGGCCGTCACGGGAACGCGTGCCCTCGGGGTAGACCACGCAGGCCTCGCCCTCGTTGAGACGGTCCAGCATCATCTCCAGCGACACCATGGCGTCGCGTGCGTTGCCGCGCTGGACCGGCATGGCGCCCAGGGAACCGAACACGGTCCGGGTGACCCGCCCCTTGATTCCGGTGCCCTCGAAGTAGTCGGACTTGGCGAGGAAGCGCACGGGGCGCTGGGTGACCGACAGGGGGATGACGACGCTGTCCACGAACGACAGGTGGTTGCTGGCGAGCAGGACCGCACCGGTGGCTGGGACGTTCTCACGGCCCTCGATGGTCGGTCGGCACAGGGTCCGGGCGAGTACCGCCGCGGTCTGCCGCAACGCACCGTAGAGCACGTGTTCTCCCTTGTGTTGTCGGACGGAGCCGACCTCAATGTAAGGGTGACTCACCGGTAATGATGACCGGCGGCACACAGAGTGCCGCACGTCACGTATCGGGCCAAACCATGACGAACAAGGAGGTCGGAGCCGTCGCGCGGACGCGGACTCAGCCGTGCGGGCGCCAGTCGGCGTTGGCTCCGCACACCACCAGGCAGGGGTTGTCGCCCGGGACGCGCCCGGCCAGCCAGGCGGCGAAGGGGACTGCCGCGGCGGGCTCGGCGGCGATGCGGAACTCCTTCCACAGACGCGTCTGGGCGCTGATGATCTCGGCGTCGCTGACCAGTACGGGCGTCACCGGGTGCTCACGCAGTACCTCGAAGGGCACCCGGCCCAGGATGGCCGCACCCAGGGCCGAGGAGGCGACCGAGTCCACGGAGGTCCGGACCGGCTGTCCGGCCGCCAGCGCCGCGCCCAGGCTCTGACAGCCCTCGGGCTCGACTCCGACCACGCGGCGGCCCTCGGCGCTCAGCCGCACCCCGGCGACCAGTCCACCACCACCCACCGCGACCACGATCGAGTCGCACTCGGGCGCGTCGGCCGCGATCTCCAGACCCACGGTTCCCTGACCGGCGACGACCAACGCGTCGTCGTAGGCGTGCAGGTAGCGCACACCCTCGGACTCCGCGCGGGCCACGGCGGCCTCGGCCGCCACCGCGAACTGCTGGCCGACCCGGACGATCTCCGCGCCGGTGGCCGCCAGCGGCTCCGCCTTGGCCTCGGGCACCGTCTCGGGGACGTACACCGTGGCGTGCACGCCCAGCATGCTCGCGGCCGTGGCCACGCCGAGGCCGTGGTTGCCACCGGAAGCGGTGATCACCCGGTCGGTGGGCTCCCCGCCGAGCAGGGCGTTGAGGGCGCCACGGAGCTTGAAGGCCCCCGTGCGCTGGAGGTGCTCCAGCTTCAGGGTCAGGGGACGACCGTCGATCTCGGCACGCATGACCGGGGTTCGTCGGACGTACGGCGCGATGCGGTCGGCTGCGGCTCGGACGTCGGTGGCCGTGGGTACGGCGGGCGCGGTCGTGGTGCTCATACTCCCACTCTGCCGCTCTTGACCAGGAACGCAAAGTGGAGGCTGCTAAGGAAGGCTAAGCAGACCTTTGTGTCAGACTTTGTGGTGTACGTTCCGCGTCGTGCCTGGGAGAAGGGGTGGTCGCGTGTTGGACGCCAACCGTCTGCGCGTACTCGTGGAGATCGCGCACGCCGGGTCGATCGCGGCCGCCGCCGACCGGCTCTCCTTCACCCCGCCCGCCCTGTCCCAGCAGCTCACCAAACTGGAACGCGAGGTCGGTGCCCGCCTGGTGGAACGCGGCCGCACCGGAGCCACCCTGACCAGCGCGGGCGAGGTCCTGCTCGAACACGGTGAACGGGTCCTGGGCGAACTCCGCGACGCCGAGGCCGCCGTCCGCGCCGTCGCGGGAGACCGCGCAGACCGCCTGTCCCTGGGGGCCTTCGCCAGCGCCGGGAAGGTCCTGCTCCCCGGGGCGCTCGCCGCCTTCGGTCACGAACACCCCCACGTGCGGCTGTCGCTGTCCGACATCGAACCGCCGAGTGGCCTCGGGCTGGTCACCTCCGGCGACCTCGACCTGCTCATCACCCACCGCTACCCCGGGGTGCCGCTGCCACGCGCGGTCGGCCTGCACCGCGAACGCCTCCTGGTGGACCCCCTCCTGGTGGTGGCGCCCACCGGACACCCGGTCACCGACACCGAACCCTCCCTTGCGGACCTCGCCGACGAGGAGTGGATCTGCGGTGCCCCCGGCATCCACAACCGGGTCAGCCTCGACACCGCGGCGGCGGCGGCCGGGGTGCGCCTGACCGTCGCCTACGAGACCCGGGACTACGAGGTGGCCCTGGCGCTCATCACGGCCGGGGTGGGGATCGCCCTCATCCCCCAGAGCATCCTCGACGCGTCGCACGGCGGGGGCTGGGTCAGCCGTTCCCTGCGGGGTGCCCGGCTGGCCAGGGAGATCTACACCGTGCACCGTCCGCGCCCGCCCGAACCTGTCCCCGGCATGGTGGCCACCCTGCGCCGCACCGCCGCCCGCAGCCTCCGGACCTGACGTCCGCGTCGACGCGCCGAAAGAGGACGCTCCGGCCCCGATGAGTTTCGACGACACCGGGGGTCGGTACCGGTGACCATGCGGCGTGACCCACGGGCCCCCGAGCCCCGACGAACGGACGAATCATGAGCACGAACCCCTTCGAGATCGCCCTGCCCATCGCCGACCGGTGGCGTGCGATGGTCTTCTACCGCGAGGCCTTCGGGTTCGAGGCCCCGGGGGACCCCACCGAGGACGGAGTGCCCGAACCGCTGCGGATCCGGGTCAACGAGCACGTCGTGCTGACACTGATCCCCACGGACGGCCTCGCCTGGGTCCTGGGTGAGACCCGCCGGGTCGCCCGGCCCGGGACCAACGAATGCCTGATGACCAGGGTGCTGCCCACCGAGGCGGACGTCGACGCACTGCTGGACCGCGTCCGTGAGGCTGGGGGAGAGGTGGTCAACGCGGCCGAGCGGCGACCGTGGGGCTACGACGGTGTCTGCGCCGACCCCGACGGGCACCTGTGGCAGGTCACCGTCCAGCCCTGACCCCTACAGCGGGGGAGCACCGGGCGGGTTCGGGGCGTTCCAGCGGTAGCGCAGAGCCAGGAGGCGCATGGTGAGGCACAGCAGTGAGCCGATCACCGCGATCCAGCCCGGGCCGAAGCCGGTCAGGTCCACGATCACCACGAACGACGCCCCGATCATCGCCGGGATCGCGTACAGGTGCGAGTTGGCGCTGAGCACCGTGGGCACGCGGTTGAGCAGCACGTCCCGGATGGTGCCGCCGCCCACACCCGTGATGACGCCCAGCAGCACGGCCTGGAGCGGCCCGAAACCGAACTCCAGCGCCTTGGTCGCCCCGATCACGGCGAACAGGCTGAGTCCGGCGGCGTCGAACACCAGGATGGGCTTGCTCAGGTGGGTGAGCTGACGGCTGAGGAAGAACGCCAGGGTCCCTCCGGCCAGCGCCGTCACCAGGTACCGCCAGTCCTGGAAGGTGGCGGGGGTCTCGCCCAGCAGGACGTCGCGGATGATGCCGCCGCCGAGGGCGGTCACCATCCCGAGCACCATGACCCCGACGATGTCCACCCGCGCGGTGCGGATCGCCGTCAGCGATCCATCCAGTGCGAAAGCGAAGACGCCCAGGAGGTCGAGGAGAAGAAGCAGGTCGAGCGTGGACATGGCCGTGCGGGGGTCCTTGCGTGGTGCTGGGCGACGAGGTGTGGTGCGGGGCGACGAAACGCGGAAGAGGTCTGCGTCGATCGGCTATTCCATCACGCCCGGGAGGGTCCCGCGTGCGCGGCCGGGAACGGCGCGCCGCGCCGCCGCGCCCGGGCCGCGCGGATCGGGCCGCGCGATCCGGAGTGGGACCGCTCCGTCCGGGGAACCGACACGCGTGTCGGTTCCCCTCCGGCCCGGCGCGGCCGGACACCATCGGGGAGTGAACCACCGGACCACGGGCGGAGCGAGCAACATGGAACACCTGGACGCGATCGTGATCGGCATGGGCCCCGGCGGGGAGACGGTCGCCGACCGTCTGCTCACCGCCGGTCGGCGGGTGGCTGTGGTCGAACGCGACCTCATCGGAGGCGAGTGCGCCTACTGGGCCTGCGTCCCCACCAAGACCCTGCTGCGCCCACCCGAGGTGCGCGCCGAGGCGGACGGGGCCGCCGGGGTCGGAGAGGCGGCCCTGGAGTGGCCCGCCCTGCGCGCCTACCGCGACCAGATGATCCGGCACCTGGACGACTCCAAGCAGGCGCAGGGCTACGAGGAACGCGGTGCCCTGGTCCTGCGCGGCGACGCGCGGATCGTCGGCCGCGACCCCTGGCGGGTGGCGGTCGGCGACGCCGAGTACACCGCCGACCACGTGGTGGTCTCCACGGGATCAGGGGTGCTGGTCCCGCCGATCGGGGGACTGGAGGACCTGGGCCCGGACGTGCTGTGGACCAACCGGGAGGCCACCACCCTTACCGAGATCCCCGGCAGCGCGCTGGTGGTCGGGGGCAGCGCGGTCGGCCTCGAACTGGGCCAGTTCCTGGCGCGGATGGGCACCCGCGTCACCGTGGTCCAGCGCGGACCCCGGCTGCTGGACCGTGAGGAACCCCGGCTGTGCGAGCTGATCAGCGACCAGTTCGAACGGGACGGCACCACGGTGCACCTGGGAAGCCAGGTCACCTCCGTGACGAGGGACGGCGACGGAGTCCTCGCTGTGCTGTCCGGCGGTGAACGGGTTCGGGCCGACGTGATGGTCCTGGCGACCGGGCGGGTGCCCCGGGGCGACCAGCTCGGTCTGGCTGAGCTCGGCGTCGAACTGGACGGAAAAGCCCTTCCGGTGGACGACCACTGCCGGGTCGCGCCCGGGCTGTGGGCCGCCGGGGACGTCACGGCCCGCTCGATGTTCACCCACGTGGCCAAGTACCAGGGGAGGGTGATCAGCGACAACGTCCTCGGTACCGACCACGTCGCCGACTACACCGGTGTCCCCCGGGTGGTGTTCTCCTACCCGGAGATCGCCGCCGTCGGCCTGACCTCCGAGCAGGCCCGGGACCGGGGGATCGACGTGGCCACCTCCGAGACCGACCTGACAGCCGTGCTGGCCCGCCCCTGGACCATGGAGACCGACCCGCGCGGCTCGCTGGGGCTGGTCGCCGACCGCGAACACGGTGTGCTCGTGGGGGCCTGGGCGTTCGGGCCACAGGCCTCGGAGTGGATCCACACCGCCGCGCTCGCGATCCGCCTGGGCCTGCCGATCGCCGCCCTGCGTGACACCATCCCGCAGTTCCCGACCTTCAACGAGGGTTACCTGATCGCGCTGGACGCCCTGGACCTGTGAACCGGGTTCAGGACGCGTCGAGGGCGGCGGCCTCCTCGGCCTCCACACTCCGGTTCCACTCGGGCTTGGAGGCCTGCCAGCCGTCCTCGTCGCGGCCCAGTCGCCAGTAGCCGGAGACCGAGAGGTGCTCCTTGGGCAGGGCCAGCTCGACGCGGAGCAGGCGGCGCAGGTCGCGGACGAAGTTCGCCTCGCCGTGCACGAAGGCCCGCACCTCCCCGGACGGGAACTCCAGAGCGCGCACGGCCGGGACCAGCAGCGACCCGGGAACGCCGCCGTCGCGGTGCAACCAGGTCACGCTCACGTCGGGGCGATCGGTGAGGTGCTGTTCCTCGGCCGCGTTGTCGACCTCGACGAACACGTGCGCGGGGCAGCCCTCGGGCAGGGCCTCGACGCTGGCGGCGATGGCGGGCAGGGCGCTCTCGTCCCCGGCCAGCAGGTGCCAGTCGGCCTCGGCGTCGGGGGCGAAACCGCCGCCGGGACCGAGGAGACGCAGTCGGTCACCGGGGCGGGCGCCGGCGGCCCACACCCCGGCCAGGCCGACCTCACCGTGGTACACGAAGTCGATGGTCATCTCGTGGGTGGCGGCGTCCCAGGACCGCACGGTGAAGGTGCGGGTGACCGGCCACTCCGAGCGGGGGCGCTCGGCCCGGATCGCGTCGAGGTCGTAGGCGTCGGGGTCGCCCGGTCCCGGAGCCGGGAACAGCAGCTTGACGTAGCTGTCCGCCCAGCCGTTCGTTGCGAAGTCGGACAACCCCTCGCCGCTCATGACCACGCGCACCATGTGCGGGGTCAGCCGCTCCACACGCTCGACCCGTCCCGTGTGCACGGTCGTCCTTCTCGGACGCTCCTGCCGCTCCGTCACGACGCCCCCTCCGTTTGGGTTAGGTAAACCTAACTGACACACATTAGGGTGCCGTGACGGCACCGGGCAAACCGGGGCGGGACTCAGTCCCCGGACCACCCCTCCGGGCGGGTGAACGCACCGTGCAGGTCCACGTCGCGCTCGATGGCGCCCGCACGCAGGGCCGCCAGCCAGGCCGCGCCACCCGACGTGCTCCCGGCCAGGAGCACCGGCGCACCGGTCCCCATGGTGAGCTTGTTCGTCAGCGCCTCCCTCACCGGACCCGAACGGGTGAGCACGCCCCCGGACAGGACCACCGGCAGGTGCTCTCCGGGAACCCGCACCTGGTGCACGGACTGCGCCAGGTGACCAGCGGCGGCGTTCACGATCACCACGGCCGCCGGGTCGTCGACCAGGAACGCCTCCGAGACCAACGGCGCGAGCTCGGCGAGACTGATCGGCGGGGCCGCGGTCAGAGTGCGCGCGAAGTTGCGGGCGTGCTCCTCGGGCCACTGGTCGGGGCCGCTCGGCCGCTGACCGGGGATGACCCGCTTGGCCACCGTGCGGGCCAGCGGGCTGAGTTCTCCACCGCGACTCAACTGGCGCGCGGTCTCCCGGGCCGCCTGGTGGCCGATCCAGAACGCCGAGCCCTCGTCGCCGATCAGCCAGCCCATGCCGTCCGCCGACCTGCTGCGGCTCCGGGCCTCGATCCGGGTGGCGATCGCCCCGGTCCCCGCGATGAGGATCGTGCCGTCGCGCTCGGAGGTCCCCGAGGCGAAGGCCACTGTGTCGTCGCCGGAGAACTCCTCACCGGTGGGGTTCAGTCCCGCCTTGACCAGCGCCTTGTCCAGCCGGGCGCGCACGCTGACATCGCGCAGTCCGGAGTACCCGGCCAGCCCGACCACTGTGGCGGCCACGGCGTCGCGCGCTCCGGGACCGGCCCGGTCCAGCGCGGATCCGATCGCCTCGGTCAGTCGTTCCGCGGCCACCTCGGGGCCGTGCGTGTTGGGGTTGGCGCCCCCGGCCCTGGCCTCGCCGAGGCGCTCGCCGGTCAGGGTGGTCACCAGGGCACGGGTGGTGGTGCCCCCCGCGTCCACCCCGACGACCAGCGTGGGGGAGGGGGAGGGGGAGGGGTTTCGTCGTGTCGTCACGACCAGAGCGTGCCCCACCCCCGCCCGCCTTACTCACACCGCACCCCACTACGTCGGAGGAGGCCCACACCACGCCCAAAACCAGTGGCCGCGGCTTCGTGACCACTGGTAAGCCTGAGCCATGAGCGACAAGACGAGGGCGGACTCCTCCGCACCGAACCAGGGCTGGACCGTGCGCCACACCGACGCGGAGGAATTCGCCCAGGCGGCCAGGGTCTTCGGACAGAGCCTGCTGTTCCCGGAGGACGTCGACAGCCTGCTGGAGCGGATGAGACCGCTGCACGACGAGGTGGGCTACGAACGGGCCCTGATCGCCGTGGACGAGGCCGAGGGCGAGGTCATCGGCACCGCCAACCACTTCCCCTTCGAGATGACCATGCCGTCCGGCCGCGTTCCCGTGGCCGGGGTGACCGGCGTGGGAGTGTGGCCCACCCACCGTCGCCGGGGAGTGCTCAGTTCCCTCATGCGACGCCAGCTCGCCGACGTCCATGCGGCGGGCGTGCGCTACGCCGCGCTGTGGGCCTCCGAGGGGGCCATCTACGAGCGCTTCGGCTACGGCAACGCCTGCACGGAACTGGAGACGGCCCTCACCCGCCCCTACGGCGCTCTGCGCGCCGACGCGCCCCGGGACCCGGACCTGCGCGTGGTGCTGCGCGAACCAGAGCGGGTGCGTACCGACCTCGAACGCGTGCACGAGGCCGTCTGTGAGGTCCAGGTCGGCCAGTTCCGACGCACCAGGCCCTGGTGGGACCGCGCGCTGTTCGACGGCCCCGCCCGGCGGGGTGACAAGGCTCCGCTGATGGCGGCCGTCGTGGGCGGCCCGGACGGCCCCCTCGGCTACGCCCTCTACCGGGTCAGGGCCAGGTGGGAGGAGGACGGCGCCCAGGGGGAGGCGCACGTCCAGGAGATCACCGCCACCACCCCCGCCGCCTGGGCCGCCCTCTTCGAGCACCTGTTCAGCCGGGACCTCGTCGCCAAGGTGTACTTCCCGTTCCTGCCCGTGGACTGCCCGCTCCACCACCTCCTCCCGGACCGTGGCCGTGCGGTGGCCAAGCACTCCACCTCCCTGTGGGTGCGGCTGGTGGACCTGGCCGGAGCCCTCTCCGAGCGCCCCTACGCGGCGCCCTTCGAGGGGGTCGTGGCCGTCACCGACCGCTACGCGCCGTGGAATGCCGGACGGTGGCAGATCAAGGCCGACACCGACGGCGCCCGCGTGGAACTCACCGACGCCGACCCGGACCTGTCCCTGGACGTGTCACATCTCGGGGCCGCGCACCTCGGCCAGACCACGCTCACCAGCTTCCTGCGCGCGGGTCTGATCACCGAGCACACCCCGGGCACCGTGGCCCGCCTGGACACGGCCCTGCACCGGATCGACGCACCCTTCTGCGGGGTCATCTTCTAGAGGGTCGATGAGATACGGGTGCCCTGGTCGAGAGAACAGCACGCCGGGGCACCCGTCATCCGCCTGGGTGGCGAGCCGCGGGTCGTCCCTGTTCACCGGCCCGAAGATCCCGGTGCCGGGCAGTGACCCGAACGGTGTCGGGGACGAACCCGGGACGGTTCACGGACAGCGGGCCCGATGCCGCAGGGGCCGAAGATCTGGCCCATCGAGGTGAACCTCCGCGCCACGGTCCCTTCCTTCGTTGGCCCGGGCAACCAGGCCCCGGGCGACTCGCGGACTGCCTCGCCTTGAGGTCAAGGCGAGGTGTTGTTGCAGGTCAAAGTGTTTTCATGCGTGTGTGGTGGGGGAACTCTGGGGCTGAGGGAACCCCGGAACGACCTCTGAGGAGACCGATGCGCCGCATCATCACCGTGTTCGCCCTGATCACTGCCCTGACGGTCGGGCTCTGCGCCCCGGCCACCGCCGCCGGATCTCTCATCGGGATCGGGGTCGGGGGCAGCCTCGTCGGCCTGGTGAGTGATCCCATCAACGTCAGTCTCTGACCCGAACGCGTCCTGCGCGCGCAACGGTGAAAGGGGCCCAAGCGAGTAAGTAACGTGTGGCCCCGGGGCCGGTTCACCCTTCACCTGTTTGTGTCAGGCCCTCGCCTCGTCCAGCGTGGCCACCAATCCTGTCCCCACAGCATCCACGTGTGGTGCCGATGCGTTCGACACGGCCTTCTTCCGGCCCGAGGCCCCCTTCCGCGACCAGGGCTTCTGACGTGGACCCTTGCAGGGGACGCGAGTCGGCCTCCATCGCGGGGAACGGGCATGGCACGATCGGGGTGGACTCCGTAGCCGAACACCGGGGAGAGCGATGACCGCCAGTGGCGTACTCCAGGGCGAGTACGAGCCGAGTTCGTCGAAGTTCGTCCGAGACCAGGTGGAGCTCTACGAGCGCACCGGTGGTCAGGAGGGCGACACGCTGATGGACACCGGGATGCCGGTGATCATCCTGAGCACACGCGGCCGCAGCAGCGGCAAGGTCCGCAAGTCCGCCCTCATGCGGGTGGAGCACGACGGCGCCTACGCGGTGATCGGCTCCCAGGGCGGGGCGCCCCAGGACCCCGCGTGGGTGGCCAACCTGCGCGCGGCCCCCGACGAGGTCGCACTCCAGGACGGCCCCACCCCCTTCGCCGCCCGTGTCCGTGAGGTCCAGGGCGAGGAGCGGCAGCGGTGGTGGGACCGGGCCGTGGAGGCCTACCCGCCCTACGCCGACTACCAGAAGAAGACCGACCGGGTCATCCCCGTGTTCGTGGTCGAACGAACCGACTGACTCCGGGCCGGTGCCCCTGCCTGAGGGGCACCGGCTTCTCAGGTCAGTGCGCTGACCAGGCGGTCCACGTCCTCATCCGTGTTGTACAGGTGGAACCCCACCCTGAGCCGACCGTCCCGGACGGCGGCGGCGATCCCCGCCTCACCGAGGCGTTCGGCGGTCCCCTCCGGAACGGGGAGTGACACGATCGCCGAACCGGTGCCCTCCAGTCCCATCGCGTCGCGGAACCGGTCGGCCAGGGCGACGTCGTGCTCGTGCACTGTCTCCGGTCCGACCTCCGTGAGCAGGTCAAGGCCCGGTGCCAGACCGATCCACGCGGGCCACACGGGGGCCAGGTCCAGGCGTCGCGCCCCGGCGGCCAGCCGCAGCGGCCCACCGTAGAGCGCGTCCCACGGCTCCGCTCCCGCGTACCAGCCGGGCGCCAGGGGAGAGAGTTCGGCCAGGGCCTCGTCGGTCCCGGTGAGGAAGGCCGCCCCGCGCGGTCCCAACAGCCACTTGTAGGTGCTGCACACGACGTAGTCCACGCCGTCCAGGGGAACGGGCAGCCACCCCGCCGACTGGCTGGTGTCGAGCAGGAGGCGGGCACCGTGGTCGGCGCACGCGGTGCGCAGGTCCTGGAGCGGGGCGATCAGCCCGGTGGCCGACTGCACGGCCGCGACCGCCACCAGGGTGGTGCTCGGGCCGATCTCGTCGGGCAGACGGTCCAGCGGCACCTCGCGGACCCGGACGCCGTCCTTCTGCCTGTTCATCAGCGGGAAGACCACCGAGGTGAACTCCCCCTCGGCGAGCAGGACCTCCGAGCCGGGCGGCAGGCTGGCTGCGACCGTCCCGACGAACTGCGAGGTGTGGGTGCCCACGGCGACTCGGTCGGCGTCGACCCCCACCATCCGCGCGTACGTGGAGCGCGCGGCGTCGACGACCCCGTCGACTGAACCGGGGGAGAACTGCCCGGAGGCCACGTCCTGGAGGTTGCGCTCCAGGTCCTGCCGGGCCCGGTGGGTCAACAGGCCGTGGGTGGCGGAGTTGAGGTAGGTGCCCTCGGGCGAGAACTGGCTCTGGGCCTGCTTGAGGCGCGTGCGTGCGGTCTGGTCCATGTTCCGCATGCTCACAGGCGGCGTGGGGCGGGACAAGGGCCACTTCACCGTGATTGGACTCTTTCCGCCGTCGGGTTCAGCCCGGGGCGCCGACCTGTTCCCTCAGGCGGGCGAGCCACTCCGTGCCCCACCGGCGGCCGTCGGGGAACTGGTCCTCCCGGTCCCAGCGCCAGGCCGTGATCATCGCCAGCACGAGGAGTCGGCACGCGCGCAGCAGTTCGGGGTCGGCGCCCGGGTAGTGGGCGGCGACCTCGTCGGGGGCGTGGGCGAGGTCGAACTCCACCGGCCCCCGGCAGCAGGTCTCCAGGTCGACGAAGAGCGGTCCCTTGGCGGTGGCGAGCAGATTGCCGGGGTGCGGCTCGCCGTGCAGGAGCTGTTCCGGTGCGCCGTGCCCGGTGACCTCTCGTTCGAGGTCGTCCAGGGCCCGAGCGAGCAGCGCCCGGTCCGGCGCGGTCAGTTCCGGGGTGCGGTCACGGTCGGCGACCAGTTCCCGCGCCCGGGCGACGCGGTCGGTGAACCTGGGCGAGGGGTGGTCGACCGCTCGCATGCCGTGGTGCAGACGGGCGAGCGCGTCGGCGTAGTCGGGTGCGGGAACCTTCGTGGCGGGTACCGGCGCGTGGTGGGTCCACAGCGTGACCTCGAAGCCGTCGCGTTCGTGGACGCCGGGGGTCACGCGGGGGTCGAGCGCGGCCACGGGGCTCCCGGTGGCGGCGAGCCACAGGGCGAGTTCGACCTCGAACCGCGCCACGCCGTGCTCCGCCGGAGCCACCCGAGCCAGGACGTCGCAGGGCAGCAGGCGCAGGGTGAGTCTGTTCGAGTCGTGGAGGACGACCGCTTCGTCGGCGTCCAGACCGAGGGAGGTGGCGACGGAGGTGGCGGCGGCCACCGCCCGCCCGAACCGCGGCTCCCGCATGTGGTGGGTCCTCTCTACGTGCCGTTCCGGCCTGCTGGGGGAGGGGTCAGTTGCGGAACTTGGCCTGCGCGTCGGTGGACCCGGCCATCAGCTTGTTGAGCAGGCGGACCAGCTCGCGGCGCTCCTCAGGTTCGAGGGCCTCCGCCCAGGCGCTCTCCCGGCGGTTGTGGGCGCGGAAGACCCCCAGTATCGCCCCGTACCCGGACTCGGTGAGGCTGAGCTGGAGGGCGCGGCGGTCGTGCGTGGCGCGTTCGCGGGTGAGTAGGCCGTCGCGTTCGAGGGTGTTGAGCAGGGCGGACAGCGCGGCGCGGCTCATGCCGGAGATCTCGGCGGTGGTCTTGGCCTCCATGGGGCCGGCCAGCCAGAGGGCGAAGAGCACCCGGAACCCCGGCCAGGTCCATCCCCGGGGACGGTGGACGGAGGACTCCAGGTCGTAGACGACCATGCTCGTCGCCCTGTTGAGGGTCAGGACCATGCGCATGGCCTCGGCGTTGACCGTGGGGAGTTCCCGTTCGGCCTTGTGCACCGCGTAGTCCACGAACGACCAGAAGGTGAGCTCGTCGGGGGGTGCCGTGTTGTGAGTCACGCCGACCAGCCTAGTACGGGGCGGGTTCGGTGTTCCTCCCGTCGTGACTTCTCCGTCGTCCCCCGGTCGCCCTCCGTTGAGGGAGGTTCGGGCCGTGACATGACGGGCACGGTGGGTAGCCTGATGGGGTGATCTGCATCACCACCCCGGTGGACGTGGGCCTCTTGGCCCTGTGGCGTGGAGCACGTTATGGTCTGGTTCATCAAACGTTTGATCATTTGGGGGCGGCGGCAGTCGCCCGCGACGAGTGAAGGGTCTGACCATGGCAGCCAAGCCGTTCGCCTCATCCGCCGACACCGAGGTCAAGGAGCAGACCCTGGAGGTCCTGGCCGACGGCGTCTACGCCCTCACCGCCGAAGGGGACCCCAACGTGGGCGCCATCGAGGGGGAGGACTTCGTGGTGGCCTTCGAGGCCCTGGCCACCCCCACCGCCGCCAAGGAGTGGCTCGCCAAGCTCCGCGAGCACACCGACAAGCCCATCCGCTACCTGGTGCTCTCGCACTACCACGCGGTCCGCGTCCTGGGCGCCAGCGCCTTCGACGCCACCGTCATCCTCACGCACGAGCTGACCCACGAGCTCATCCGCGAGCGCGGCAAGGAGGACTGGGCCAGCGAGTTCGGCCGCATGCCGCGCCTGGCCAAGGACGCCGACTCCGTCCCCGGCCTGACCTGGCCCACCCAGACCTTCGCCGACCGCACCACCATCGACCTCGGCGGCGACCGGGGCGAACTGGTCCTGGAGTACTTCGGCCGGGGCCACACCGAGGGCGACATCGTCGCCTGGCTGCCCAAGCAGAAGATCCTCTTCGCCGGGGACCTCGTCGAGGCCCAGGCCGCCCTCTACACCGGCGACGCCTTCCACAGGGACTGGGCCGGCGCCACCCTCGACCGGGTCAAGGCCCTCGGTGCCGAGATGCTCGTGGGCGGGCGCGGCGCCGTGAGCCGGGGCCGCGAGGAGGTCGACGCCGCCATCGAGCAGACCCGCAGCTTCCTCGACGTGATGATCCGCGAGGTCGGCGCCGTCCACGAGCGCGGCGGCACCCTCAAGGAGGCCTTCACCGCCACCCACGCCGCCCTGGTCGACGACTACGGCCACTGGCCGATCTTCGAGCACTGCCTGCCCTTCGACGTCTCGCGCCTGTGGGACGAGTTCTCCGGCGTCGAGCGCCCCGTCATCTGGACCGCCGAACGCGACCGCGAGGTCTGGGCCCAGCTCCAGGGCTGACCGGCTCGGGGCCACCACCCGGCTTCCACCCACGACCGCGCCCGCACGGGGCGCCCCACGAACGGAGTCCACCATGCGCCCCCCTGCGCCCCGCACCCCCGCCGACACCGGCACCGACCCCGTCCTGGTGCTCGGTGCGGGACCGGTCGGACAGACCGCGGCCCTGTTGCTGGCCCGCCGTGGGGTCCCCGTGCTGGTCGTCGACAGCCGCCCCGAACGCGACGCCGTCGGCTCCAAGGCCATCTGCCAGCAACGCGACGTCCTCGACGTCTGGGACTGGCTCGGCGGCGGAAGGATCATCGAGGAGGGGCTGACCTGGGACACGGCCCGCACCTTCTACCGTGACCACGAACTGTTCAGCGTGCGCCTGCCCGACCCCGGCGCCTCGTCCCTGCCCTCCTTCGTCAACATCTCCCAGTCCCGCACCGAGGAGGTCCTCGACGAACTCCTGGCCGAGGCGGGGGTCCGAACCAGCTGGGGCCACGAAGTCACCGGAATCGAGCAGGACGCCGACGGGGTCACCGTCGAGTGCGTCACCCCGCGGGGGATGGTGCGTCTGCGCGGAACCCACGCCCTTGCGTGTCTTGGCGCCCACGGCGGAGTGGTGCGCCGGGACCTGGGCCTGGACTTCTCCGGCACCAGCTTCGACGACCGCTTCCTCATCTGCGACATCCGCGCCGACCTCGGCGACTGGACCCGCGAACGCCGCTTCTACTTCGACCCCGAGTGGAACCCGGGCCGCCAGGTCCTCATCCACCCCTGCCCCGACTCGGTCTTCCGCATCGACTGGCAGGTCCCCTCCGACTTCGATCTCGCCGCCGAGGAGTCCAGCGGGCGCCTCGACGCCCGCATCCGGCAGATCATCGGGGACACCCCCTACGAGATCGTGTGGCACTCGGTCTACCGCTTCCACACCCGGGTCACCGACCGCATGCGCGCGGGACGGGTCCTGCTGGCCGGGGACAACGCCCACCTGGTGGCGCCCTTCGGAGCGCGCGGCCTCAACTCCGGGGTCCAGGACGCCGAGAACGCCGCCTGGAAGCTCGCCTACGTCCGCGACGGCTGGGCGGGGGAGGACCTCCTGGAGAGCTACCACACCGAACGCCACGCGGCCGCCCTGGAGAACGCCGACGTCACCAGCGCCACCATGCGCTTCCTCGTGCCCCGGGACGACGTTGAGCACGAGCGGCGCGTCAGCGTCCTGGAGCGCGCGGTCACCGACGCCGCGGCCCACTCGGACGTGGACTCCGGGAGGCTGGCCGAACCGTTCTGGTACACCGACTCCGCGCTGACCACCGCCTGCCCCGAACGCCCCTTCGGCGGCCGTCCACCGCGCGGGCTGGCCCCCGCGCCCTGCCCCGGCGTGATCCTGCCCGACGCCCCCGTGAGCGTGCCCGGACGCCCCGAACTCGCCCGCCTGCGTCCGCTCCTTCGGGAGGGACTCACCCTGCTGCTCGGCGAGGGCGCCGAACGCGCCACCGTGCACGCCGTCGCCAAGGGCGCCACGCGGGCACCCGTCACTACGCTGCACCTCGACGAGATCGACACGACCGGTGCCCTGCGCCGCGCGCTGGAACCCCTGCCCGGGCAGGTCTGGCTGGTGCGCCCCGACGCCCACGTCGCCGCCGTCGTCCCAGGTGAGGACGCCGACGCCGTCCGCGTGGCGGTCCGCACGGCGCTGGGACACCCGGCCGCCGACACCGTCCCCGCATAAGGGCGCCGCTCCCGACGGACCACCGGACCCAACCAAGGAGGAAGACCGGAGATGGCCTACTACCGCAAGGTCGGTGAGGTGCCCCGCACCCGCCACACCCAGCACCACAACCCCGACGGCGGCCTGTACTACGAGGAGCTGATGGGGGAGGAGGGCTTCTCCGCCGACTCCTCGCTCCTCTACCACAAGGCCATCCCCTCGGCGATCGTCGACGCCGCCGAGTGGGAGGTCGCCGACCAGTCCCTGCGCCGCAACGCCCCGATGGTGCCGCGCCACCTCAAACTCCACGACCTCTTCCAGGGCGAGGAGTGGCGCACCAACGACGTCGTCGAGTCCCGCCGCCTCGTGCTGGGCAACGGTGACGTGCGCATCTCCTACGTGGTCGCCGGATCCCCCTCGGAGCTGTACCGCAACGGCATCGGCGACGAGTGCGTGTACGTCGAGTCCGGCACCGCCCGGGTGGAGACGGTGTTCGGCGTGCTGGAGGTCGGCCGGGGCGACTACGTCATCCTGCCGCGCGCCACCACGCACCGCTGGGTGCCCACCGGGGACGAACCGCTGCGTGCCTACGTGGTCGAGGCCAACAGCCACATCGCCCCGCCCAAGCGCTACCTGTCGCGCTACGGCCAGCTGCTGGAGCACGCACCGTACTGCGAGCGCGACCTGCGCGGCCCCGACGGACCCCTGGTCGTCGAGGGTGAGAACGTGGACGTGCTGATCAAGCACCGGGGCGACGGTCCGGGCGGGATCTCCGGCACCCGCTACACCTACCCCACCCACCCCTTCGACGTGGTGGGCTGGGACGGCTGTCTCTACCCGTACGTGTTCAACGTCGACGACTTCCAGCCCATCACCGGCCGTATCCACCAGCCGCCGCCCGTGCACCAGGTGTTCGAGGGCCACAACTTCGTCATCTGCAACTTCGTGCCGCGCAAGGTGGACTACCACCCGGGCGCCATCCCGGTGCCGTACTACCACTCCAACGTGGACTCCGACGAGGTCATGTTCTACTGCGGCGGCGACTACGAGGCCCGCAAGGGCTCCGGGATCGGTCAGGGCTCCATCTCCCTGCACCCCGGCGGTCACTCGCACGGTCCGCAGCCCGGCGCCTACGAGCGCAGCGTGGGCGCCGAGGCCTTCGACGAACTCGCGGTCATGGTGGACACCTTCCGTCCGCTGGACCTGGGCGAGGGCGGCGCCGCCGTCGACGACGGCAGCTACGCCTGGACCTGGGCCAAGGGCCAGCGGGCGCGGCGGGAGCAGGCATGACCGAGCCCCGCCACACCCTCTACGGGACCCTGTTCGACGACGCCGCGCTCTTTCCGCCCGGCAACGCGCCCATGGGTGAGGCGATCCCGGCGCACCGGGCGCACCGGGACTCCCGCAGGGCGCCCTACGTGGGACCGTTCCTGGTGGCGGACGCCCGCCTGGCCGAGCTGCGCACGGTGCTCTCCCGGGACGACGGTGACCACGCTCCGCTCGCGATCGTCGTCACCGTCCCCGGCGGGGCCGAGGGTGTCGCGCCCGCGGTCGCGGCGGTGCGCTCCGACCCGGCCCTGTACCTCGCCGGTGTCGAGGTGGCGGCCGCCCCCGGAAGGTCGGCCACCACCGCCCACAGCCTGGTCAGCGCGCTGGGGCCCGACACCGACGGCTACGTGGAGGTCGCCCGGGGCGGGGACGCCGCCGCCGACGTCGCGGCCCTCGCCGGAACCGGCGCCCACGCCAAGTTCCGCACCGGGGGCCTCACCCCCGAGGCGCACCCCGACGAGGACGAACTCGCCGCCCTCCTGGACGCCGCCGTCACCGCGGGGGTGCCCTTCAAGTGCACCGCCGGGCTCCACCACGCGGTCCGCCACACCACCCCGGAGGGCTTCGAACAGCACGGATTCCTCAACGTGCTGCTCGCCACCCACGCCCTGCTCACCGGAGGGGGCGAAGGCGTGGCAGTGAAAGTCCTCGCCGACCGGGACGGACCCGCCCTGGCCAGCCGCGCCCGGGAGCTCACCCCCGCCGAGGCAACCCGGGTCCGGGCGAGCTTCCGCTCCTTCGGCACGTGCAGCATCGCCGAGCCCCTGGAGGACCTCGTCGTCCTCGGGGCTCTCCACGCCTGACCACACCCACTCGCAGAAAGCACCACTCCATGCCCGACAGCTGGCTCGACATCGCCCCGGACTCGCAGTTCGGCCCGGCCACCCTGCCCTACGGGGTCTTCTCCACCGAAGGCGACCCCGCCACCCGCGTGGGTGTGGCCATCGGCGGGCACGTCCTGGACCTCGGGGGCCTCGCCCGCGCCCTCGACGCCCCCTTCGCCGCAGCCGTCTCCGGGCCCGACCTGGACGCCCTCCTGGCCGCCGGGCGCCCCGTGTGGGAGCAGGTCCGCGCCGCGCTCACCTCGTGGGTCACCGACCCCGCGCACGAGGCCGCCGTGCGCCCGCACCTGGTGGACCGCGCCGCCGTGAGCCTGCACCTGCCGTTCACGGTCGCCGACTACGTGGACTTCTACGCCTCGGAGCACCACGCCACCAACGTGGGGCGCATCTTCCGCCCCGAGCAGGAACCGCTCACCCCCAACTGGAAGCACCTGCCCATCGGCTACCACGGTCGGTCGGGCACCATCGTGGTCTCGGGCACCGACATCGTCCGTCCCACCGGCCAGCGCAAGCCTCCGACGGAGCCCGTCCCGGTGTTCGGGCCGTCGGTGCGCCTGGACATCGAGGCGGAGGTGGGATTCGTCGTCGGTACGCCGAGCCCCATGGGGGAGCGCGTGGCGGTGGACGACTTCGCCGACCACGTGTTCGGGGTGTTCCTGCTCAACGACTGGTCCTCCCGTGATCTCCAGGCCTGGGAGTACGTTCCGCTGGGCCCGTTCCTCGGGAAGTCGTTCGCCACGTCGGTCTCCCCGTGGGTGGTGCCCGTCGCCGCCCTGGAGTCCGCCCGGGTCGAGCAGCCCGCCCAGGACCCCGAGCCGCTGCCCTACCTGCGGGGGTCAGGGCCGTGGGGCCTGGACCTGCGCCTGGAGGTGCGGCTCAACGGGCACCTGGTCTCCACGCCGCCGTTCTCCGAGATGTACTGGACCGCCGCGCAGCAGCTCGCGCACATGACCGTCAACGGCGCCTCCCTGCGTACCGGCGACGTGTACGCCTCCGGGACCGTCAGCGGCCCCGAGCCGACCCAGCGCGGCTCCTTCCTGGAACTCACCTGGTCCGGGAAGGAGCCGCTCCGGTTGCCCGACGGCACGGAGCGCACCTTCCTCGAGGACGGTGACGAGGTCACCATCACGGCCACCGCGCCCGGCCCTGACGGCACGAGGATCGACTTCGGGGAGGTCACCGGCCGCATCCTCCCGGCGAGGTAGCACGGCGCGGGATGAGGGGCGGCGGGTCCGAGGGGCCCGCCGCCCCTCATCCTCATAGCGGTGACGGTGCGGTCCTTGCCAGAGGCGCCACTCCGAGCCTACTTTGGTGAGTAAGTACTTACTACCGGAGGAACCCATGCCCCCCACTCCAACCGGAACGCGTCCCCGCGTCGTCGACGCCCTCATCGCCGGGGTCGTGCTCGCGATCGAACTCCTCGACGCCTACGGCTCCCTGGACGGCGAACCGCTGAACCCCGTCGACGGCTGGAACACGGCACAGCACACCGAACCGTGGGCCTTCGCCTTCGTGGTGGTGGGCTGCGCCGCGCTCTTCTGGCGCCGGACGCATCCGGTCGCCACCCTCACGGTCACGGCCACCGCCTACACCGCCTTCGTCCTCAGCGACTTCGAACTCGGGATGTTCCTGGCCCCGATGGTCGCCCTCCACACCGTCGCCGCAGTGGGCTCCGGGCGCCTGCCCGCCCTGCTCGCCGGGCTGGCGTGCACGTCCGCGTCCGCGTGGTGGCTGTACACTCGTGCCTCGGACATCACCGACCCCGGAGCCGGTGTGCTCGCGTGGGTCGCCTTCGGATCCGTCATCCTCGTCTTCTTCGTCGGGTCCTACGTCACGGGGGAGCTGGTGCGTTGCCACCGCCTGCTGTCCTCGTACGGCGACGCGGGAACGGCACCGGAGAAGACACGCTGGGAGACGGATGGACGAGCTGCCCGGGAAGCGGCGCCGCGCGACCGCTGAGGAGACGCGTGAGCGCATCCTGGACAGCGCGGCCGAGGTTCTGCGCCGTTCCGGGCTGGCGCAGGCCAGGACCAAGGAGATCGCGCGGGTCGCCGGCTACTCCGAGGCGACCCTGTACAAGCACTTCGACGACAAGACCGACCTGCTGTTGGCGGTCATGCGCCACCGGTTTCCCCCCTTCGTCGACGTGCTCGCGGAACTGCCGACCCGGGTGGGACACGGTCAGGTGCGCGAGACCCTCACCGAGGTGACGGCAAAAGCGGTCCGGTTCTTCGAGCACGGCTCCCCGCTCCTGGGTTCCCTGTTCGCGGATCCGGAACTCCTCCGGCGCCACCGCGAGAACATGCTCCAGCGCGGCGCCGGTCCGTTCAACGTCAACCGGGCCCTGGCCGACTACCTCAGGGCCGAACGCGACCTCGGGCGGATCCGGCCGGACACCGACCCCGAAGCGGTGTCGTCCCTCCTCGTCGGAGCCTGTTTCCAACGGGGCTTCTTCGAGGCCTTCTCCGGTGGCTTGGAGGGCTTCCCCCCGGTCGAGCGGTTCACGGCCGACCTGGTGGCGGCGGCGCTGCCCCACGGACCCGGCGAACCGTCCTAGGCCGACCGTTCCGGAGGAGGCCCGGATCCACTCCGAGGGAATTCCGGGCGGCGTTCCTTTCTGCGTGCACCGGTTGCGGGATCCGGGTTCCGCCAACGCATTTCCCTGAACAACGCACAGGGTTCACCCGGGCCGCCGGATTCGGTTGAGTCCGTCGTGGATCGCCCGTGGAGTCCGCAGACCCCTGACCGGCGGGGTGTATTCACACCGGCGATGTGGCTCGTGTCCGGCGCCGAACTCCGCGTTCGCGCGGAGCGCCGGGCCGTCCACGGCAATTCCCCCCGATCGCACGAATCCTGGTGGCGGTCCCGGATATCGGGGTCGTGTTGTTCTGCTCTTTCCGGCAGTGAAGCATGGAGATCGGACTACGGGTGCGTTCCCGCGGTGTCGGAGCGTTGGGTGGGAGGCCGCGTCGGTGTCATCGCCCCCGCTAACGCGTGCCGGGTCTTCACGCGGCGCCCCCCGATACGGCGGTTCTTCGCTCGGCTGGCGCCAAGAGCCTGGAGTGGGACGCCCCCCTGCTGATCGACGCTCCGGGCAACGTCATCGGCCCGGGGCTGGAACGGGCTCTATGCCGCGCTCACCCGATGCACCCGGGAGCTGAACCAGATCCTGGTGAAATGGGCCTTCGCGAAATGGGGCGAGGTTCGCATTTCACTCTGATCGCGTCTGCGGATTCGAGATAAAACCCGCGAACTCCTGTTCGACTCGCTAGCGTGGGTCATGACAAGAAAGACCCGACCCGGTGCGTCAACACCAGGTCGGGTCGTGGCCGACGCCTGCACAAACAGGTTGGTCGACTGAGCCACCCCACCCCTCTAACAAGGAAGGCGACTCATCATGGAGTCTAACGCCTCGCCCCCCTCCGGCACCTCCGAATCCCACAACCTGGTCGGGTTCGTTCCGCCGCGCAAACGCCCCCAAGGCGCCCTCAAGGGGATCGGCTTCATTCTCGCCATCTGGGTCCAGCAGGTCTTCCGCAGGGGAGTGCTGCCCACGCTGCGCTCGTTACCCGCCCTGGTGGCCATCGCTGACGTGGTGGACGCCGACGGGCGGTGGTGCTACTTCCTGCTGGAGAACCTGGCCAAACGCTCCGGCGGCACCCTCAGCGTCAGCAGTCTCAAGCGAGCCATCGACGACCTGGTCGAGGCCGGTGTGGTCCGCAAGCTGGACCGCTCGGAGACCGTCGAGTTCTTCGCCGGGGACATCGCCCGGGGCCGCTCCTCCCATCACCTGCCGTGTGTCCTGGAGCTCCTGGTTCCCGCCGAGGATTATCCCGATCCGGTGCTGGAGGAGATCAACGCCTGCCGGGCCCGGTTGGGGGAGGAGCCCCTCACCCCGAAGACCCGGCCGTCGTTGAGGGGCTGCCGTACCCCAGCTCAGGTTGAGCCCACCCCCAGTTCAGATCGACCCACAGACCGTTCCCCTGGGAACGGTTCTGATGAGGGGGTGGGCGATTCCGTCCGTGGCACCTCAGGCACAGGTGAACAAAAGGGACAAAGGCCCAGGGGTGGATGGTTCGAGATGATCGACCATATTCCCGCTGCGCTGCTCACCGACCCGGTGACGGATCGGAACCGGTTGGCGCGGTCGGTGGAGAGACTCCTGCGCCAGGGGCTGGGTGTGGCCGACATCAGGGTTTTGCTCTCGGGGGCGGAACGCTTACGGCGTCCCTTCCCCGCGCTGATGCGGCGGTTGTGCGACATGCAAGCCGCACGCGCGTTCCTGGACGGTGCGCTGGGCCGAGGGATCACCGGGGTGGAGGCCTCCCCACCCGCGTGGCCGGTGGTGGACGACGCCGACCCGTTCGCCCGTCCGGAACGGTTCCTGGTCGACGGCAAGGGAAGAGCCGCTGGTACCTGCCCCCACCATCCGACCGTGCGCAACACCCCCGGCGGTACCTGCGTGATCTGCGGACGGCTCTGCCGCTCGGTGCCGGACGAACTCGTGCACGAGCCTAAGCCGAAGCCCGCCGTCGATCCGGCCGTACCCTCCCCGGCGGTGCAGCAGGCCGCCCTGGACCCGAAGCTGTGGGAGCGGATGACCGCCTCACTCGGTGAAGGCGACCTTTCCCGGGTTCCGTCGCTGGATGACGGCCACCGAAAGGGCTTCGGATCCGGAATCTCTCCCAGGAGCAGGACCGTTATCGACAACGCACGCGATCGGCTGCGAGGTCAGAGCACTTCGGAGAGGTCGTCGCTTCGGCAGTCGAGCGGGCGGAGACTCGTCAGGGCGTGACAGGGGATGGCCGCTGGCGTGCTGCTTCAAATTGGAGATGCGGCGATAACGCCCCGCGTTTGCGCAGTTCCTTTTCTGTGACCACCGCAGAGATGGGTCGAAGCTGGGTTCAAGCGGGGCGCGGGCTGTCCGAGCGCTATTGTTCTCGCATGAGTAGTGAAGTAGCCACGTTCTCCGGAGTCTTCGCGGCTCTATCCGTGCTGGCAGCGGTCGTCTCTCTTTGTCTTTCCATGCGGGCTCACGCCCTGGCCGTCAGAGCCGAGAAACGGGCCACGGCAGTCGCGCGTACCTGTCATGTGGATCTCCAGCTCACCCCTGGTTACGAAGGAGACTGCTCCTCCAACGCCCGCGGTACCAGGCGGGGCCGAATCACCAACCACGGTGACGAAGTCGCGCACAAGGTCACCATCGACAGGCGTGCCACCGATCTTGCTGTGGGCAACTTCGAGATCAAGGACCTGAACAAGGGCGACTGGCTGGAGTTCGAATTTAATCCTCCGTCCGTGAAACTTCCAGAGAGAAAGGGCTCAAGGGACTCTGCGGACGATTCACAGGACTATGTGGACCCTGGCGTCTCCCACACGTTCCTTCTCACCTTCCAGCGTAACGAAGACCTCGGGGGTGGAACCCGCGAACGAACCTTCCGGTACGAGGACGTCTTTGGGGACCAGGGGAAGCCGCACGGGGGTGACGGAACGTAGGTGGCCCTTGCCGCCGTGCTGCTCCAGGCCCCTCCTCGGACGGACGCCAGGAGTAGTCTGACCTGCGGCGTAGATGGGACGCGTCGAGTGGGGGAGGGGAGACGTGATGGCTGAGACCACGGTGGACGAGGTGATGGCCGAGCTGGCCGGGCTGGAGGACGCCCGGATCCGTGAGGTGAACGCGCGGCACGGCGACGACCACGGGGTGAACCTGGGCAAGCTGCGCGCCGTGGCCAAACGGCTGGGGAAGCAGCAGGACCTCGCGGTGGAGCTCTGGCGGACCGGGGACGGCGCGGCGCGGCTGCTGGCGATCCTCATCAGCCGACCGAAGCTGTTCGGCCACGACCAGCTGGACACGATGCTCCGCGAGGCGCGAGTCCCCAAGGTGCACGACTGGCTGGTGAACTACCTGGTCAAGAAGGGACCGCACGCCGAGGCGCTGCGCCTGGCCTGGTTCGACGATCCGGATCCGGTGGTCGCGAGCGCGGGGTGGGCCCTGACCACCGAACGGGTGGGGAAGCGGCCCGAGGGCCTGGATCTGTCGGGGTTGCTGGACACCATCGAGGGGGAGATGGCCTCCGCCCCGGACCGGTTGCAGTGGGAGATGAACAACTGTCTGGCGCGGATCGGCATCGACCACGCCGAGTACCGGGAGCGGGCCGTGGGGATCGGTGAGCGCCTGGAGGTGCTCAAGGACTATCCGACCCCGCCGGGCTGTCTGACCCCGTTCGCGCCGGTGTGGATCAACGAGATGGTGCGTCGCCAGAAATCTACGACGTAAAGGTGCGCCGACGTCGTGCATTTCGACAAGCACGACGCTCTGGCTCCCAGAACAGAACCCTCGTGCCGAAAGAAGTGACCAAGGGCCCACCGATCGGTCCGGGGTTCTGTTCGAAGGGGTTGTTCTCGCAGGTGGTCGCGGTTCGCGCGGCCCGAGGCGTTGTGCACGGCCCGGACCTCGTGTGTTGTTCCCCAGAGTCCCGGTCGGCGTCGACACGGCCCGGCCCTTCCCGTGCGCGTCTCGGTTGTGGCCGTCCCGGGCGTCCGTCCGCGCCCTGAAGTGCCGATACGGCATTTCGCGCGGAACATGTAGGGAGGAACTCTGCCTCAGGCGGCTCGGGGAGGGGCCTCGGTTCCGCTCGGGCCGGGGATTCGAGGCTTCGCAGTGAAACTAAAATCCTCCTATGGTGACCCTTTCCCCCGAAACCCCCGGAAACGAGACGCTCAGGCGACGTTTCCGTGTGCACGACGAGCGTCAGCTCTCCGCGC
This sequence comes from Nocardiopsis sp. B62, assembly GCF_018070675.1. Classification (NCBI taxonomy): domain Bacteria; kingdom Bacillati; phylum Actinomycetota; class Actinomycetes; order Streptosporangiales; family Nocardiopsidaceae; genus Nocardiopsis; species Nocardiopsis sp. B62. Next base: position 25,680 of record NZ_JAGPXK010000038.1, read on the forward strand.
GCACCACCTTGCTGGAAGCGGACGACACCGAGACCGGCGACCCTGTCCGTGTGGAGCTGTTCGATGTCGGCGGCGCGGACGGAGCGGACCTGACCAGGAAGTTCCGGGAGCGCCTGCGGGCCTTCGAGGAACTCGGCCACCCGGTCCTCTCATCGGTCCTGTCCGGGGGGATGCGTGAGGGCACCGCGTACGCGGTCACCGAGCCCCACCACGGCGCCTGGGTGGACGACCTGATCGGTGAGCGCTTCCAGGAGAGGGTCTCCCGCCGCGAGGCGCTCGACATCGTCGACGTCCTGCTCGAAGCGCTGGAGGTCCTGCACGCACAGGGCCTGGTCCACGGGCACATCGGACCCCGGACCGTCACCCTGGCCGACGACGGCGGTGTCGGCCTCCTGCTCCTGACCGCCCCGACCGGCCCGGGCCGGGACGGGGCCGACTTCGGCCCCCAGGACGACGTCGCCGCCGTCGCCACCCTGTTGGAGGCCATGGTCACCGGCACCGACGCCGAGGGTTCCCTCGCTGGGCGCGACGCCGTGGGCGGGGCGATCAGCGCCCTGGTGGCCCGGGGGAACGACCCCGACCCCCGGCAACGCCCGGCCGACGCGGCCGAGTACCGCACCCTGCTCGGTCAGACCGTCCGATCCCTGCCCCCGGCCGAGGGCCGACACGTGGCACGTGTGGCCCCCGCCGACCGGGGAACCTCCGAAGGCACCTCGCCGCCTCGCCGCCGCACGCTGCTGTGGGCCGCCCTGGCCCTCGTCGTCGCCCTGGTCGGGGGAGCGGTGCTGTGGGCCCTCACCCAACAGGGCGCCGAGCCCGGCGGCGCGCTCATGCCCGACCTGGTCGGGGTCTCCCCTGCAGAGGCATCCGACCTTCTGGCGGAACTGCCGGTCGCCCTGGAGGTCACCTACAGGGACGTGCGCAGCGACGACGTCGAGGCCGGGCTGGTCACCGCATCCAGCCCGGAGAGCGGTCGCGAGCTGGGGGAGGGGGCCGAAGTCCGGTTGTCGGTGGCCGCGGGACCGCTGACCGTCCTGATGCCCGAGGTGGTCGGTTCCCTGGAACAGGACGCGCGCGAGGCCCTGGAAGAGGAAGGATTCACCGACGTCGAGGTCGTGCAGGAGCCGTCCGAGGGCCTGCCCGCTGGAACGGTCACCGAAAGTGACCCGCAGGAGGGCGAGACCGTTCCCCACGACGCCGCCGTGGTGCTCACCGTCGTGGAGGGCGTCACCGTTCCCGACCTGGTCGGCGGTTCCGAACAGGAGGCCGTCGACACGCTGGCCGAACTCGGCCTGGAGTCCCGGGTCGAGGACGCCGCCGAGTCCGAGCGGCCCTCGGGCGAGGTCGAGAGCCACACCCCCGGCCCGGGGGCCGTGGTCGATGAGGGCGCACTCGTGGTGCTCGTGATCTCCACGGGGCCGGAGGAGGACGAGGAGGAGGACGCCGGGCAGGAGGAGGACACGGGCACCGAGGACGATCGAGAGGAAGGGCAGGCCGCCGCTCCGCCGACCCAGGAGCACTCCGAGGAGCCCCGGCAGGAGGAGCAGGAGCAGGCCGCTCCCTGTACCTCCGGGGGCTGGTCCGAGGGCACCACCTACCCGGAGGGCGCCCGTGTCGTGCACGAGGGCAAGGAGTACGAAGCCGCGTGGTGGAACTCCGAGAGTTCCCCCTCGGAGTCCAACGAGTGGGGTCCCTGGCGCCCGGTCACCTCGTGCTGACGGCTTCTGGCCCGGGCGCCACGGCCCCGACGAACTGAGCCCGTCTCCTGCCGCCGTCCACGACCCTGGGCGGACGGGCGGCGGCTGACCGGCTCGGGGCGCGGGTCCCGCGTGTGCCGAGCACCCCGGCCGCGCTCAGAAGTCCATGGAGGTCTCGGGCGCCATCCCGGAGCGGCGCGTGCCCGCCCGGACCCGGGACAGGTGCAGGTGTCGGCCGAGTCGGATGAGCGGCCGGACCAGAAGTTCCAGGCTGCCAGCGAGGAAGCACCAGGTTCCCGCGGTCATCAGGTCCTGGAAGAGGAACATGATGCTGCCCGCGATGAACCACAGCGCGATCAGGACGTCGTTGAGGATGCTGAACACCTCGTAACGCCGCCGGATGACGAGTTCGCGGTGACCGACCCGCACGGTCAGAGGCTGGTTGGGGTCACGCTCGCGCATTGCGGTTCCTCCGGCTCCGGGGTCCTGGCTCCATCCGCCATCATGCGGTCCCGAACCCGGTGCCGCCGCGTACCCGTGTCCTGCGGCGCGTTGCCCGGGGGCGGTCTCCATGGGCTGAGGGAAAGGAGCCTTGAGCGGGCGGCGGGACCTGAACGGGATGCGGGGGTCGCCCGGCCGAGCGTCACGGGGCTCCGCACAAGGTCGCTCGTCGACAGCGGTCCCGGTCCGACGCGCCGCCGAGCCAGCCCCCGGCCTGGCCGCGACACAGGTCATCGCAAAGCAGACGAAGACTGGAACGCGGCCGGACCTAGAAGCCGAACGACGCTCCTAAGATCTCCTCGTGGACGAGGACCTGAGACGAGCCCGACGATCAACCGGCCTGTTGATGACATCTACCGGGATGACCCCGATCGCTCTGGCCGCAGCCACGGTGGCTGTGGGCTCTCAATGGGCCCTGTGGGTGATGTGGGCAGTGTGGGTGGTCCTGGCCGGCGTGACGGTCTGGGCGGTGGTCACGGTGAACCAGTTCTCTCCGCTTGGGGATTGACCTTCCCTGGGGCTTGTTGCCCCTCCTGCTTCGGCGGGAGGGGGCTTTTCGTGCGTGGCTGCTCCTGGGCCTCGACTGTCAGGTCCGGCCCGATCTGCCGCTTCGCGCGAACTCCTTTTCTGGTTCGGTGCGTCAGCGTGCACTCAGCCGAAGAGGAACCGGGTCGGCGCCCGCGCACCGAGCCGGGTCGTGGCCGCCACCTCGACGCCGGTGTGTCGGACCTGCCTCGCACTCAGGCCGACGTGGGCAGGTCCAGAGAAAGCTGCCCCTGGGGCGCGGAGGGTTCGGACGGCCTCTCGGCGTCCCGGGGTGACCCGGGTCTGTTCAGGCCGTGTCTGGCGGCGACCTCGCGGACGGCCGTGGTGACGATCCGCTGGTAGGAGTCGGAGGCGTAGGAGCCTCGTGCGTAGAGCTCGCGGTAGAGCGGCAGCAGGCGCGGGTGCTCCCGGGTGAGCCATGCCCGGTACCACTCGCGCGCGCCCGGGCGCAGGTGCAGTACGACAGGGGAGACGCGGGTGGCCCCGGCCTCGGCGATGGCGGCGACGGTCTCCTCGATCTGCTCCGCTGAGTCGGTCAGCCCGGGCAGGATCGGGGCCATGAGCACCGAGCACTCCAGCCCGCGCTCGCTCAGCGCGCGCACCACGCCCAGCCGTGCGCGGGGGCTCGGGGTCCCGGGCTCCACGGTGCGCCAGACACTCGTGTCCACGGAGCCGACCGACACCGCCATGCCGACCCTCGTGACCTGTGCGGCCTGTTCCAGGAGGGGGAGGTCGCGCAGGACCAGGGTGCCCTTGGTGAGGATCGAGAAGGGGTTGGCGGTGTCGCGGAGCGCCGCGATGATCTCCGGCATCAGCCGGTACCGGCCCTCAGCTCGCTGGTAGGGGTCGGTGTTGGTGCCCATCGCGATGTGTTCGCCGCGCCACGAGGGCCGGGCGAGTTCGGCGCGCAACCGTTCGGCGGCGTTGACCTTGACCAGGATGCGGGTGTCGAAGTCGCGGCCGCTGTCGAGGTCGAGGTACTCGTGGGTGCGTCTGGCGAAGCAGTACACGCAGGCGTGCGAACAGCCCCGGTAGGGGTTGATGGTCCACCGGAACATCGGGTCGTCGCCGGGCACGCGGTTGATGATGCTGCGGGCCTGGATCTCGATGGCGACCGCCTCGCCGTCCTGGCCCGCCAGGACCGGCCCCGGCGCGGGGGTGCCCAGACCGGCCCGCCCGGTGCCGCGTTCGGGTGGGGTCGGGGCGGGTTCGAACAGTGACCCCTGCCCGGTGTTCTTGGTTCCCTCTCGGAGGTTCTCCCAGCGCATGCGGTCAATTCGAACATGTTTTCGAATGTCTGTCCAGTGGTGCGGTGGGGTTGTGGATCACGTCCGGTGTGGGCCCGCCACGGCGTGGCCGGTGCGGATAGGGCTCAGGATCCGCCCTGGAGCTGGCTCCGTTCGAGGCGCTCGGGGGTCCAGCGCTCCACCGCGCGGCCTCGGCTGTCCTGGAATTCGGGGACGGTCTCCTCCGGGTCCACCAGGATGATCCGGTGGCCGGTGTCGACCAGCTTGGCGGTCATGGCGGCGGACGTGCGGCGGGCCACCGGCAGCACCTCGTCGACCCGGCTCATGTCGAACACCACCAGGTGGGTCGAGGGCGTGTTCTCGACCAGTTCGTGCACCAGGGCCTCGATACTGCTCAACACCATGTCGCCCTGGAGTACGTAGACCGTGGCCGGTTCGCCGTCGACGACCTCCTTGCGGGTCTCGCGCAGCGACGAGCGGGCGGGTCTGCCGGGCTCCATCAGGTGCAGGCCCAGGTCCTTCGACAGCCTCTCCATCATGGCCACGCCGCGCGCGCTGTTGCCATGCGCGTCCAGACGCGGGGAGAACACCGCGACCCCGACCTGGCCGGGCAGCACGCCGAGGATGCCCCCGGCCACGCCGCTCTTGGCGGGGATTCCTACGCTGGTGAGCCAGTCACCGGCCGCGTCGTACATGCCGCACGAGGCCATCACGCTCAGCAGGTACCGGGTGGTGCGCCTGCCGAACAACCGCTGGCCGGTGTTGGGCTGCACGCCGCCGTTGGCGAGGGTGCAGGCCATGAGCGCGAGGTCACGCACAGTGACGTTGGCCGAGCACTGGCGGACGTACCCCGCCACGGCCGCGGCGGGGTCCTGCTCCAGACCTCCGGAGGCGTGCAGGAGGTAGGCGAGACCGAGGTTGCGGTCCCCGGTCTCCAGCTCGGAGGCGGCCAGCCCCTCGTCGACCTCCACCGGCCGTTGCGCCAGGTCGGAGAAGAGTCTCAGGACGCGGTCCGCGGCGGGGCGGTGGTCCTCGCCGACGAGAGCGTGGGTGACGATCGCCCCCGCGTTGATCATCGGATTACGGGGTCTGCCGGTCTCCGGGTCCAGGGACAGTTCGTTGAAGGCCTCGCCACTGGGCTCCACCCCGACGCGGTCGAGGACGAACTCCAGGCCGTGGTCTTCGATCGCCAGCGCGTAGGCGAAGGGCTTGGACATCGACTGGATGCTGAACTCGTGGTTCGCGTCCCCGCTCGCGTACACGGTCCCGTTCACCGTGCACAGCGCCACCGCCACCCGGTCCGGGTCGGCGGAGGCCAGTTCCGGGATGTAGTCCGCCCGGGCGCCCGAGACCACGTGCTCGGTGTCTTCGATGATGGCGTCGAGGTAGTCGAGGATCGGTGAGCGCAACAAGGGTTCCTCCGTCTTCTCCGGCCGGTGTCGCGATGTGAGTCGCCTCACGGTCCTGCCCAGGTCACCGCCTCCACAATCCTCCCGGGCTCGACCTCAGAGGGAAATGTGAACCGCGTTTTCAGAATTCCGTTCAACGCCTGTTAACAGTAGTCGACTCCTGTTTTGTTGATGAAATATTTCAGCATTCCGCATTTCTTTTGTGGGCTATTCTCCAATGGATCCGGAATTCCCTGCCGTCCGATCCGGAGCGTTTCCGCTGCCGCGCCCGGCTGTGCGAGCACGCACCACACGCGAAAGAGAAGCCCCATGCCCACCACCGCACGCTCCCACCCCCTCCGGCGCCGCCACGCCCTCACCACGGTCGCCGCAGCCTCGGCGCTGGCCCTCGCCCTGACCAGCTGCGCAACCGAGGGGGACGAGGGTTCCACCGAAACCGAACGGGAGGCCTACCGGATCGGCGTCGTGGGTGAGAACGAGACCCACCGGCTGTTGGCGCAGCTCGCCGAGGAGGAACTCGGCCACGAGGTCGAACTGGTCAACTTCACCGACTACAACCAGCCGAACCCGGCGCTGTCCAGCGGTGACCTGGACGCCAACTGGTTCCAGCACATCGCCTACCTGGCCGACTACAACGTCGCCTCCGGGGACGACCTGACCCCGGTCGGACCCACCGAGATCGTCCCGCTCTCCCTGTACTCGGAGGAGTACGACTCGGTCGAGGACTTCCAGGAGGGCGACGAGATCGCCGTTCCCAACGACGCCGTGAACCAGGGCCGCGCCATCAACGTGCTGGCCTTGGCCGGGCTGGTCGAACTCACCGGGGACTCCCCGCAACCGCAGCCCCGTGACGTCGACGAGGACGCCTCCACCGTCACGGTCACGCCGCTGTCGGCCGAGCAGACGGTCAACGCCCTTCAGTCCGTGCAGGGATCGGTCATCAACAACAGCTTCCTCAACGACGCCGGGATCGACCCGACCTCCGCCCTGTTCGGTGACGACCCCGAGGACCCCGCCGCGTTCCCGTTCGTCAACGCCTTCGTGGTGCGCGACGAGGACCGCGACGACGAGGCCCTGGCCGCGATCGCCGCCCTCTACCACGACGAGCGGGTCCTGGAGATCGCCTCGGAGCTGTCCGAGGGCACCTCCGTCCCCGCCGACGTCGACGTCGAGGAGCTGCGCACGGCCCTGGCCGAGTACGAGGCGGCCATCGGCGACGGAGCCTGAGACGTGGGCACGGAACACCCCGACGGCGCGCGGCCGCGGACGGCACTGATCGAGTTCCAGGGCGTCACACGCACCTTCGGTGAGGGGGAACGGGCCGTGACCGCGGTCGACGACGTGTCCCTGCGCGTCCACCGTGGTGAGGTCCTCGGCGTGATCGGCTTCTCCGGCGCGGGCAAGTCCACGCTGATCCGCCTGGTCAACGGGCTGGAGAAGCCCACCTCGGGCTCCGTCCACGTGCTGGACCAGGAGATCTCCGCCCTTCCCGAACGGCGGCTCACGAAGGTCCGCTCCCGGATCGGGATGATGTTCCAACAGTTCAACCTGTTCGGTTCCCGCGACGTGGCCGGGAACGTGGCCTACCCGCTGCGGATCGCGGGGTGGGACCGGCGTCGGCGCGGGCGAAGGGTCGACGAACTCCTGGAGTTCGTCGGGCTGACGGACAAGGCCGACCAGTACCCCGAACAGCTCTCCGGTGGGCAGAAACAGCGCGTGGGGATCGCCCGGGCGCTGGCCGCCGAGCCGGACATCCTGCTCGCCGACGAGTCCACCTCGGCCCTGGATCCCGCCACCACTGCCGAGGTCCTCGCCCTGCTGCGGCGGGCCAACGAGGAGCTGGGCATCACCATCGTGGCCATCACCCACGAGATGGAGGTCATCCGTGCCATCGCCGACCGGGTGGCCGTGATGGACCGGGGGCGGATCGTGGAGACCGGATCGGTCCACGACCTCTTCTCCGACCCGTACTCCGGGGAGGAGCCTGGGTTCGTCGCGTCCGCGCTGAAGGGGCGGCCCACCCCCGAGGACGTGGCGCGGATCAGGAGGGCGACGTCCGGGCGGCTGGTCACGGTGTCCCTGAAGGACTCCGTGGCGGTCGGCTCCGTGCTGGGCCGCGCCGACCGGCTGGGTGCCAGCTTCGAGATCGTGCACGGCGGGATGAGCACCACCAAGGACTCCTCCTACGGCCTGGTGACCCTGGCGGTCGGCGGACCGGCCGAAGCCGCGGAGAGGCTGATCGCGGAACTGGCCGCAGCCAGCCCGGTACAGGAGGTGGACTGATGATCGGGACCTACCGTGACCTGGACTGGGAGTACTACGGGCCCGCCCTGGTCCGGGCGATGTTCGACACGCTGTACATGGTCGGTTGGGCGTTCCTGATCGGTGGCCTGGCCGGTCTGGTGATCGGGCTCGCTCTCTTCACCACGCGCGAGGGCGGGCTGTTCGCCAACCGGCCGGTCTGGCACCTGACCAACGTCCTGGTGAACCTGGTCCGCCCCGTCCCGTTCGTCATCCTCATCGCCGCGCTGCAACCGGTCACCATCCAGGTGGTCGGCAGCGGTATCGGCAACGACGCGGTCGTCTTCGTCATGATCTGCGCATCCAGCTTCGCGATCGCCCGCATCGTGGAGCAGAACCTGGTCTCGGTCGACCCTGGGGTGATCGAGGCGGCCCGGTCCATGGGTGCCTCCCGCAGCCGAGTCGTCCTCACCGTGCTGCTGCCCGAGGCCCTGGGACCGCTCATCCTCGGCTACACGTTCGTGGTCATCGCGATCACTGACATGTCCGCCCTGGCGGGCATCATCGGCGGGGGAGGGATCGGCAACTTCGCGATCGTCGAGGGCTACAACCGGTTCCGTCCCGAGGTCACCTGGCTCGCCGTGCTCGTGGTCATCGTCTTCGTGCAGGTGTTGCAGGTGGTGGGCAACAGGCTGGCCCGGCGTGTGATGCGCCGCTAGGGTCGGCCCTGGTCACCTCACATCGGCGCGCAGGCCCCGGAACTGTCACCCACGCTGTGGTATGGGCAGCCCGCCTACGCTGGGAAGGGAAGGGCCGTGTGTTTCTTTCGCAGCGGGGCAGGCGGACAAGGAACGCCACTCCGGTCTCGGGTTCACCACGGAGGCCGACCTCGACGACGAGGGCGGCCTGATGGCCCACGGCCCACGCCGTGACCGAGCTGGGGGAACGGGCGGAGCAGACCATCGTCGACCTGGTCAGGACGGCCGTGAGTTGATCCGGGGCGTCGCGCGCTCCCTCATCCTCACCGTGCGCCCAGGGCTCTGAGCAGGTAGGGGAGCAGGCGCTCGGCGATGTCCGCGCCCGGGGTGGCGGCGTGTCCGCCGCCCGCCTCCGGGGGCACGAGGAACGTGTGGCTGACCATTGGGCCGATGACCAGCTCCGCGACCACCAGGGGGTCCTCCACCTCGGGGATCTCCCGACGCTCGACCGCCCGGTCGAGCAGGGCGAGCACCCGGCCCTGGAGGGGGATCACGAAGGCGTCGAAGAGCACGTCGGCCAGGGCCCGGTTGTGGGCGGCCTCGCCCAGCACCGCGCGCAACAGACGGCCGGAGGGGCCCTCCAACGCGGCGGCCTTGTCCCGGAGCAGCACGCCGAGGTCGGCGGCGAGGCTTCCGTGGTCGTGGTCGGGGCCCAGGTTCTCCGCCCAGGCCCGGGCGGCACCCACCACCAGGTCCTCCTTGGAGCGCCAACGGCGGTAGAGGGTGGCGGTGGAGACCCCCGCCCGACGTGCGACGGCGGCGGTGGTCAGACCGCTGTAGCCGTGCAGCTGGAGTTCGGTGAGGGTGGCGTCCATCAGCGCGCGATCCCGGCTGGCGTCGCGGGGTCGGCCCCTTGGGGCGGAACCAGCGGACGCCTCCGGCAGATGGTCCGTCGTCATACTCGAATCGTATGCGAGACGGCATTTGGAAACGAAACGTTTTCGTTTATTCTTGGGCCATGGCTCACACGAACGCCTCCGAACCGCTCACCCTCATCACCGAGATCCCCCAGATCGTGTCCCGGCTGCGTGCCACCTTCGACAGCGGGCGTACCAAACCGCTCTCCTGGCGCCGCGCCCAGCTGCGCGCGCTGCGCCGTCTGCTCACCGAGGAACGCGCCACCCTGGAGAAGGCCCTCCGCTCCGACCTGGGCAAGCCCTCGGTGGAGGCGCACACCACCGAGATCGGGTTCGTGGTCAACGAGATCGACCACACCCTGAGACACCTGGCCTCCTGGCTGCGCCCCCAGCGGGTGTCCGTCCCGATGGCCCTGGCCCCCGCCAGGGCCCGCCGCGTCCGCGAGCCCCTGGGCGCGGTGCTGATCATCAGCCCGTGGAACTACCCCGTCAACCTGGCCCTGTCCCCGCTGGTCGGGGCGATCGCCGCTGGCAACGCGGCCGTGGTCAAGCCCTCCGAGCTCTCCCCGGCCACCTCGGCTGCGCTGGCCGACCTGATCCCGCGCTACCTGGACAGCCAGGCCGTCGCCGTGGTCGAGGGCGGTGTCGCCGAGAGCACCGCCCTCCTGGAGCAGCGCTTCGACCACATCTTCTACACCGGGAACTCGGCGGTGGCCCGGATCGTCATGGCGGCGGCGGTCAGGCACCTGACCCCCCTCACCCTGGAACTGGGCGGCAAGAGCCCTGCGGTGGTCGAGCCCGGCGTGGACCTGGCCACCACGGCCCGCCGTCTGGCCTGGGGCAAGTTCACCAACGCGGGGCAGACCTGTGTGGCCCCGGACTACGTGCTGGCCATCGGTGACACGGCGGACACGCTCCAGCGGGAGCTGGCCGCCGCCATCACCCAGATGTTCGGTTCCGACCCCGCCCAGAGCGCGGACTACGGGCGCATCGTCAACGAACGCCACTTCGACCGGCTCAGCGCCCTGCTGGAGAGCGGCAAGGTCGTCGCGGGCGGGCGCACCAACCGTGGGGACCTCTACATCGCGCCCACGGTCCTGGCCGACGTGGATCCGGACTCGCCCGTGATGGCCGAGGAGATCTTCGGGCCGATCCTGCCGGTGGTGCGGGTGCCCGATCTGGACGCGGCGATCCGGTTCGTCAACGAACGCGACAAGCCGCTGGCGCTGTACGGGTTCACCGAATCCGAGACCACCAAGCGCCGCCTGACCACCGAGACCTCCTCGGGCGGCCTGGGCTTCGGCCTGCCGATCGCGCACCTGGCCGTTCCGGAACTGCCCTTCGGGGGAGTGGGGGAGAGCGGTATGGGCGCCTACCACTCGGCGGCATCCATCGACACCTTCTCGCACACCAAGGCGGTGCTCGACAAGTCGCTGCTGATGGACACCATGCGCGTGGCCTACGCGCCGATCAGCCAGGTCAAGGAGCGCATCCTGCGTCGGATGCTCTGAGCGGACTACCCGGACCGGGCGTCGGTGTGCGCGGTGCCCGGTTCGAGGTCGTCCCCGAACAGCTCGCTGACGGTCACGAAGTGGTAGCCCCCTTCGGTGAGGTCGTCCAAGAGGGCGGGGATCGCCTCCACGGTGGTCTCGTGGATGTCATGGAACAGGATCACGCTGCCGTCGCCCACACCGTCCAGGGCGATCTCGCGCATCCGGTCGCCGTCGCGGTGCTGCCAGTCCAGTGTGTCCACGTCCCACAGCACCATGGGGTGGGGAATCGCCTCACGGGCGGTGTCGTCGAGCGCGCCGTAGGGCGGGCGCATGCTCCGGGGCCGTTCGCCGGTGACCTCGGCGACGGCGCGGTCGGTGCGGGCGAGGTCGTCCCTGATCCGGTCGTGGGAGAGCGTGGTGAGGTCGTCGTGCTTCCAGGTGTGGTTGCCGATCGCGTGGCCCTCCTCGGCCATGCGCCGCACCTCCTCGCTGTGGTCGCCCACCTTGGACCCGAGTAGGTAGAAGGTGGCCCTGGCGTCGTGTTCCGCCAGGGTGTCCAGGAGCGCTTCGGTGTACTTCCCGGGGCCGTCGTCGAAGGTCAGCGCCACGCACGCGACCTCGTCGCAGTCCGGGGCCTCTTCGGAGGGCGCGGCCGTCACCGGGCGCGCGGCTCCGAGCAGGAGGCCGGAGGTGATCAGCATCGCCCCGGCCGCGCCAACGGTGGCCCCGCGCGTCAAAGAGGTAACTTTCACGCGTCGAAATTTAGACGAATCAGACACCAGGTGCAATATGCGGCGCGTCTCAGAGTGTGCGTGACCAGGGAGACGCCGTCCTGGGAACGTCGAGGGCCCCGGTCGCCATGCGGCGACCGGGGCCCGTTCGGAACCGGTGGTTCAGTCGACCCGTGCGTCCGTGTGCGTCTCTCCCGGCTTCAGGCCGTCCTCGCCGAAGATCTCGCTGACGGTCACGAAGTGGAACCCCTCGGAGTGCATGCCCTCCAGCACGTCCGGGATGGCGTCGACGCTGGACTTGTGGATGTCGTGGAACAGGATCACGCTGCCCGGCTTGCCCTCGTCCAGCGCGTGCTTGGCGACGGCGGCGGTGTCCCGGTTCTGCCAGTCCATGGTGTCCACGTCCCACAGGATGATCGGGTGTTCGGTGGCGTCGCTCACGGTGCTGTTCATCGCACCGTAGGGCGGGCGCAGGGTGGGCGGCGCCACCCCGGTCACCTCCTGGATCGCCTTGTCGGTGCGCTCCAGGTCCTTGGCCACCCCGTCGGCTGACAGAGTGGTGAGGTCGTCGTGCTTCCAGGTGTGGTTGCCCATCTCGTGGCCCTCGGCGTGCGTGCGCTCCACGATCTCGGGGAACTCGCCCACGAGGGAGCCCATCACGTAGAAGGTGGCCCTGGCGTCGTACTCGCCCAGGTGGTCCAACAGTTCCTCGGTGTGCTCGCCCGGGCCGTCGTCGAAGGTCAGCGCCACGCACTTGAGGCGCTCGCAGTCCAGACTGCTGCCCTCGGCGGTCAGCGTGCCGTCCAACGGGAAGTCCTCCGGGTCGGAGTTGGCCCCCACGGCGGCGCTGCGCGCGTGGTAGCCCATTTCCGAGAGGAGCTCCTCGGTCTCCTCCGGCTCCACCGGCAGCAGGACCTCGCTGACCCGGCCCGCGCTCGGGACGTCGGACGGGTCCAGCCGCACGGCCAGCCCACCCGCCGTGCTGAAGGCCAGGTCGGCCAGCGGTGAGGCCGCCCAGCGTTCGGCGGCCTCCCAGGCCTGTTCCGGGTCGGTCAGATCCGCGTCACCGGCCGTGGGAGCCGCACCGTCCGTCCCGGCCGCCTCCCCGTTCTCCTCGGGTTCCGCCTCGGGTGAGGCGGCCGGTTCGGAGGCCACCGCGGAGACGGAGTCCGGGTCTGCCTCCGCCCGCGTGGCGATCTCGCCCAGGAGCCCGGGCATCTGGTCGACGGAGAGCTGGTAACCGTCCTTGAGTACCTGGGCCACGGCCAGGTGCGCCGCCTCGAGGGACCCCTCGTCCCTGAAGAGCGAGGTCCAGGGCAGGACCCGGCCCGTGTCGGCGTCGTACCAGAGTGTCGATGTCTCGGTGCCGGCCCCGCGCACACCCGAGGTGACAACGGTCGTCCTGGCCCCGATCACGTCCTCGGAGGCGGCCAGTAGTTCCACGTCCTGGACCAGCTCGGGGCTGCCGTGGTCGGGCAGCTCCTCCAGGAACGCGGTCTGGCGTTCGGCCATCCCGGTGCGGATCTCCGCCGTCAGCGGATGGGACTCGCCCAGGATGGGATAGCGGTAGCTCACCGTGCTGTGGTCGTCCTGCACCGACACCGTGCGCGTGACCAGCTTCTCCAGGGTGTCCGGAGAGAACTGGATCGCCTCGGCGTAGGGCAGGCTCTGTTCCGCGGAGTGGCAGCCCGGGACCAGTAGCAGCCCCAGAGCAGCACTGACAGTGAGATTTCTTCGCAGTGAGGTGTCAGCCACGTGGGGACTTTATCGAAGCCACACGCCCGCCAGGCGACCTCAGAGCGACGAGACGTGTTCGCAGAGTGACGAATTGCCCCTCTGTGGCCGGAAGGTGAATTTTGCGGACTCGACCCGCGCTCGGGCGTGTCACCACCGTCCTCCCGGTCACCCCCCGGTATCACCGGGCCCCGCCGAACCTCAGTCCCCCGGGGAGCCCTCCGGCTCGGTCTCGGGGGCTGGTGCCGACAGGGCCTCGGCCGCCACGACCGCCACGAGGGCGCGTGTGCGTGCCACGGTGTCGGTGTGCTCGGCGGGACGCCCGGTGTTGGGCAGGTGGACGTGCCCGGCGGCCACACGTGAACCGGCCCGGTCCCGCAGCAGTGTGTTGCGGTAGGCGATCTCATTGGACAAATAGTCGCCGCCACCCCCCTTTCTGGAAGAGGAATCGGCGCTGGGCCCGTTCGGGCGTGTCACGGGGGTGTCGCCACCCTCGGGCACCTCGGTGACCTCGGTGTTGACGACCATCGCGGTCGGGCCGGTCGTCTCGGCGACGATCCGCTCCAGCGGGAGGGTGGTGCGGGTCCACTCCGGGGCGTCGGGCCCGGGCACCGGGGCGCGTCCGGTCCGCGACACCCCGAGGTTGTCGGTGCCGCCGCCGCGCCACGCCCCGTTCCAGACCTCGAGGTCGAACTGGCCGCGGCCACGGCTGAGCGTGATCACCGCGTCGGCCACGCCGTACTGGTCGGCCAGTGCCTCCTCGACGAGCCCCGCGTCGAAGTCGCCCCAGCGCACCGGGAACACGGCGGCGCGCACCACCGCGGTGCGCTCACCCACCGGAAAGGTCCACCCGTGCAGGTCCAGGGCGGCGGCTCCGGAGGGGTTGGAGCAGCCCGGGTCCGTGTCCAGGTGGAAGGGGTCGAATCCGGTGACCACCACGCGGACCCACCGGTCGCCCGGGGGGAAGTCGAGGTCGGTGATGCCCCGGGAGGCGGTCTCGCACAGGTGGAGCAGCCCGGAGCGCTCCGGTTCGGTCAGGGGGAAGGACGGCTCCCAGGCGCGCAGCCGGGAACGCAGGACCAGCCGTGCCCAGTACAGGGGGCGGTCGTCGACGGGGTCGGGGCCGGTGCGGGTGGACTCGGTCCACAGTCGGGAGGCGTGTGAGGCGACCACCTCCCGGGCCTGTCCGAGATCGGTGCTCGCGCGCAGGTCCGCGGCGAACAGGGGGTCGGCGGCGCCGAAGCCGGAGCGGGCCAGGATCTGGCGCGGCTCGGGACGGTCGGCGCGGGCCTCTTCGAGGGTGGTGTCGGGGTGCACGGGCCAGCTGTCTGGGTCGGGGACGGGGTGAGCGGCTCCGCGATTCTAACGGTCCCCCACGACACTCCGTACGGGTCGGTGCCCGCCCAGGTGCGGGCCCCGGGGCCCGTTCCAGGACCCGGTCCGGGCGCGGCGCCACACCCCGCGGTCCGGGCGCCGGGGGTGGACCGCCGGGCCCGGAGTTGGCAAGGTGTGTGATGACCGCCTCCCCTCTCAACGGAGAGAGAACACACATGCACACTGGTGCCCTCCCCGACACCGAGGTCCTCGCCGAACGCGCGCGGACCGCCCTGGAACGGTGCGGCGCGACCCGTCTGCCCGAACCCCTCGGGGCGCCCGGTCAGGCCCGCACGCCGATCACTGGTGGGACGCTCTTCCCGGTCGAGTTCGACACCCCGGCCTCCGCCGAGAGGGCGGTGGCCGAGGTCCACGGTTCCTTCACCTCCGCGTGGCGGGACACCCCCGCCCCGGTGCGCGGGCAGCTCGTCCACCGGCTCGGTGAGCTGCTGCGCGAGCACAAGGCCGACCTCGCCGAGCTGGTCACCATCGAGGCGGGCAAGATCCGCTCCGAGGCCCTGGGCGAGGTCCAGGAGATGATCGACGTCTGCGACTTCGCCGTGGGTCTGTCGCGCCAGCTCTACGGCCGCACCATGCCCTCCGAGCGCCCCGGGCACCGCCTGATGGAGACCTGGCACCCGCTGGGCGTGGTCGGCGTCATCACCGCCTTCAACTTCCCCGTCGCGGTGTGGTCCTGGAACACCTGTGTGGCGCTGGTGTGTGGTGACACCGTGGTCTGGAAGCCCTCCGAGCTCACCCCGCTGACGGCGCTGGGCTGCCACGGCCTGCTCATGCGCGCGGCCGCGGACGTCGGTGCCCCCGCCGACGTCCACCGGGTGGTCCTGGGCGGCGCCGAGGTCGGCGACGTGCTGGTGAACGACGAGCGGGTGGCCCTGGTCTCGGCGACCGGTTCCACCGCCATGGGTCGGACCGTGGCCCCGAAGGTGGCCGCCCGGATGGGCCGGTACCTCCTGGAGCTGGGAGGCAACAACGCCGCCGTCGTGGCGCCCTCGGCCGACCTGGACCTGGTGGTGCGCGGCAGCGTGTTCGCCGCGGCCGGGACCGCCGGACAGCGCTGCACCACGCTGCGCCGCCTGATCGTGCACGAGGACGTGGTCGACCAGGTGGTCGAGCGCGTGGTGGACGGCTACCAGCAGCTGCGCGAGCGGATCGGCGACCCCTACGACGAGGCGACCCTGGTGGGTCCGCTGGTGGGGGAGCGAGGGCACACGGCCATGCGCGAGGCGCTGGAGCAGGCCAGGGCCGACGGCGGCGACGTGTTGGTGGGCGGTGAGCGGCGACTGGAGAAGGACGCCGAAGGCGCCTTCTACGTCGAGCCCGCCGTGGTGCGTATGCCCGGGCAGACCGAGGTCGTGCGCACGGAGACCTTCGCGCCCATCCTCTACGTGCTCACCTACCGCACCCTGGAGGAGGCGGTGGAGCTGCACAACGGGGTACCGCAGGGGCTGTCCTCGGCGATCTTCACCCAGGACCAGGCCGAGGCCGAGCGATTCCTGTCCGCGGCCGGGTCCGACTGCGGCATCGTCAACGTCAACATCGGTACCTCGGGCGCCGAGATCGGTGGTGCCTTCGGCGGGGAGAAGGACACCGGCGGGGGCCGGGAGTCGGGTTCGGACTCCTGGAAGGCGTACATGCGCCGGGCCACCAACACGGTGAACTACGGCGGCGAGCTGCCGTTGGCCCAGGGCGTGCGCTTCCTGTAGTGCCGAGCGGGTGGCGGGGCCCGGGTCGGTGGATCCGGGCCCCACGTGTGTACCGGAGGGCGAGGGACCGCTCCGCGTGAAAGAGTTGTGGACAACACTGTTGTGCACAACCGATTCCTGTTACGGTGAGCGGGACGGCGAGGGGAGGAGTGACATGGCGGGAACCGACGAGGGCGATCCCCTCGCCCTGGACCGACAGCTGTGCTTCTCCCTCTACACGGCCTCCCGGACCCTGACCGGGCTCTACCGGGAGATCCTGGCCGACATGGGGCTCACCTACCCGCAGTACCTGGTCATGCTCGTGCTGTGGGAACGCGGGACCCTGCCGGTCAAGGAGCTCGGAATCGCGCTCAGCCTCGACTCGGGCACACTCTCACCCCTGCTGCGCAGGATGGAGGGCGCCGGTCTGCTCACCCGCAGGCGCGGGCCCGAGGACGAACGGATCGTGCACGTCAGCGTCACCGACGAGGGCAGCCGACTGCGCGAACTGGCCCGGGGAGTCCCCGACCAGGTCCTGCACGCCACCGGCCTTCCGGTCGCCAGGATCGAGGAGCTCCGGGGTCTGCTCGACCACGTCACGCGTTCGGTGACCGGAGCCGCGGGCCGGACGGCCACGCCCGACCCGGACCCGGGCACCTGAAGGACGCACCCGAACCACTCCACGACGACACACGCGGGCCCGGCGCCGCCGGGCCACAGAGAGGGATCGAACATGGCTTACAACGTTCTCTACACCGCCAACGCCAGTGTCACCGGCGAGGGCCGCAAGGGCTCGGGCAAGACCGATGACGGTCGCCTGAGCGTCGACCTCTCCGTGCCCGCGGGCGTGGGCGGCGACGACGGCCCCGGCACCAACCCCGAGCAGCTCTTCGCCATCGGCTACGCCGCCTGCTTCCACGGCGCCCTGAAGAACGTCTCCCGCCAGGCCAAGGCCAAGGTGGACGGCTCCACCGTCGACTCCAAGGTGAGCCTGGGCAAGTCCGAGGACGGCCTGGACATCGCCGTCGAGCTCATCGTCACCATCCCGGGTCTGGAGCAGGCCGAGGCCGAGAAGCTGGTCGAGGCCGCCCACCAGATGTGCCCCTACTCCCGCGCCACCCGCGGCAACATCGAGGTCACCCTGACCACGAAGACCGCCTGAGGTCGGAGGCGGACCCACGGGTCACACGAAGCGGGGGCCGGTCACGTGAGTGAC
>NZ_JAGPXK010000039.1:0-35795 GCF_018070675.1 Nocardiopsis sp. B62
GTCGTTCCCCCGCCACCGTGCGGGGGAACGACCCGGCCGGATCAGGTCCAGGAAGAACCGGAAGGGCCAGCGGCCACAGCGGTCCCGCGGTCCCCGCCACTACCAGCGGGTGCCGGAGTTCCGGGTGTGGCCCCAGGGCGTGGCCAGGGTGATGCCCAGCTGTGAACGGGCCAGCGGCAACGAGAAGTCGCGGGCGCTCCTGAGCGCGGCGCGCGCCGACGCGCTGGTGTGCGCGGCCTCCTCCAACCGACACCGTCGCGCCGCCACCAGGGTGAACTCGATCGCCACGAAGAACCCACTCAGCGCTTCGCGCGGGGCGGGTGGGACAGGCAGAGAGACCCCGGACGGCAGGTGATGGCCGCCCTATCCAGCGCCGGGCAGGTCCTCAGCGCGGCGGCCCCGCTCCTCGGGAGTCTCCCCCGGTGGCGGTCCGGTGCTGGGACGGGTGCCGCTCGGGGGCGATGACGCGGTCGACGAGTTCGGCCAACCGCCTTCCCGTGGCGCGGAGGTCGAGGCCCGGGTCGCGCAACGCCTCGGCGACCAGGGCGTCGACCCCTGCCGCTGGCAGTGATGGCGATCGCCCTGGTGTCCGGACCGTGACCCGGCACGAGCGATAACCTCTCGTCACGTGTCCCGCACGGGGGCGGGCACGCACACGACGACACGCTGGGGGACGCCATCTTCGAAGAGCACACGAACGGGGAGCACGTGATCAGGGAAGCCGACGTCGAGGACGTGGCCGGGGCCGCCGACACCCTCGCCGAGGCCTTCCGGGACTACCCCTTCACCCGACACACGATCTCCGCGGACGACCACCTCGCGCGGCTCCGCGAGTTCCAGCGGCTCTTCCTCGCCGAGGTGGGACTCCCGCACGGCCGGGTGTGGGTGAGCGAGGGACTGGACGCCGTGGCCGTCTGGTCCACCCCCGACTCGGGCGGGGCCGAGGAGGTCATGGCCGAGATGCTGCCCACGCTGGTCAACCTCGCGGGCGACCGGGCCGACTCCTACGCCTCGGCGGAGGCGGCCATGGAGGTCCACCGGCCGAAGGAACCGGTCTGGTTCCTGGGCACGGTGGGGGTGCGCACCCGGGCACGGGGCCGGGGGCTGGGCCGGGCCGTGCTCCGCGCCGGACTGCGCGAGGCGGACGCGGCGGGCGTGCCCGCCTTCCTGGAGACCTCGACGCGGGAGAACGTCCGGCTGTACGAGTCACTGGGCTTCGCCGTCACCGCGGAGTACGACCTGCCCGACGGCGGCCCGCACACCTGGTCGATGTCCAGGCCCGTGGGCGGCTGAGCGCGCAGGGGCCGCCCCGGTGGCACCGGAGCGGCCCCGAACCGACCGGGCTCAGTTGCGGGTCACCGCGTATTCCGCGAGGCGGCGGACACGGTCGGGCAGGTGCACGTAGGGGTCCTTGCCCGCCTGTTCGAACCCGCGCCGGGCGTGCTCGTTGGCCAGGACCCGGAAGTCGCAGTCGTCTCCGACCTGGCTGTCCCAAAGCTTGACGGCGCGCACCCGCTCGTAGCGCCTGAGGACGTCGGGGACGTCCGTGTACCACTTCGTGGTCGCGCTGGGCCCGATGTCGGTGGTGCCCATCTCGCCGACCATGACCGGCTTCTCGGGGTCGATGCCGTGTTTGGGACCCTCCTGCTGGATCCACTCGTAGGTGGGCGCCAGGGCGTCCTCGAAGGAGTCGACGTGGTCCCAGTTGTTCATCTTCTCGCAGCCGGTCATGTTGTACGCCTCCCAGCTGATCCAGTCGACGTAGTCGTTGCCGGGCCACAGGCCGGGGAGACGGTCCAGGTTGCCGGGCCAGCCGGTCACGTTCCAGACCCAGATGACGTTGTCCGCGCCCTCGGACCGGTAGAGGTCGACGATGTGGCGCCAGGAGCTCACGAACTCCTCCGGCGTGCCCCGGTTGTTGTACCGGGCCTTGCCGTCGGCCTCGTGGTCGAAGGTGACGAAGTAGGGCACGTCCAGTTCGGCGATGGTCCGTGCCTGGGAGCGCAGCGAGGAGTCGAAGCGCCCGGCGATGATGTCGCGGTAGGCGAGGTTGGGGCGCCCGGGCTGGGTGAAGCCGCGGGCCTCGATGTTGGTGTGCACGAACCGGCCCTCGGCGATCATGCGCAGCTCGCGGTCACCGGGGACGTCGGGCTGGTCGATGCCGCGCCACGTGTAGACGATGTCCATCTTGCGGTCGGCCGCGGCCTCCAGCGCCTTCACGTCGTCTCCGTCGGGGCTGGCGCCCCACCAGACGCCGCAGGAGGGCTCGAGGATGTCCGAGACCGTGCAGTGGGTCTCCCGGGTGGAGGGCAGTCCGAGGAAGGACGCCGAGTTGGGAACCGGGCGGCTCTCCGGCGGCCGGTTCTCCGCCGGTTTCGCGGCGGCGGGGGGTTCGTCACCCAGCCCAGCCAGCCCCAGTGCGAGCAGTGCCGCCCCCGCCGCCGCCAAAACTCGAACCGGTCCGCCCACCATGGTCAACCGCCCCCCAGCTATCCCGATGACAACACAGAGTGTTCGCGTAATGACCATACGTTATCTTTTGCCGACGCAACACTCTGAGAACCAGGTAGCGGACATCAGTACCCATAGCGTCCGCGCGTGGGAGCGGTGAGCGCCTCCACCAGACACCGGCGCCACGGGGCCAGCCCCCGCCGCCATCCGTGGTCGGCCCGAACCCCCACGGGGCCCGCCTGGAAGCGCATCGGATTTCCGGAGACGGCGTGCCCCTCGGAGAGCTCCACCCCGTCCTCACCCAGCCGGAGCGGGTCGCCCGCGTGCCCCGCGAACGCGGCGACGCGCCCGAACTCGGCCTCGGGGTCGGCCACGAAGTCCTCGTAGCGCACCCTGAGTGTCGGGAGCCCCTGCCGGGCCAGCTCGTCCAGCGTGGAGTTCTGGGTCATCCACTGCACCGCCGCGCGCCCCGCCGAGTACCGGGCCATCTCCGGCTCGGAGCTGTCCGGCGCGGCGTCCGGGCGGGCCACCCTCTTGCTCCAGGAGTGCGCCACCGCCCTGGGGTCGCGCACCACGTGCAGGAGGCGCATCCTCGAGCCGTACCGCCAGCGCAGACAGGCGGCCAGGGAGGCGTGTTTGCTGGCGTCCACGATCACCCGGGCCCCGCTGACCTCGGCGACGGCGGAGTAGAGCCGGTGGTAGAGCTCGGTGTAGCGCCCGCTCCGGGCGGCGAGGGCACCCTCCCCCTCCGCACCCTGGAGGAGTCCCGGCAGGAACCGGGTCCGGTCGACGCTGTCCTTGAGCCGGAGCACCGCGTCCACGTCCAGGCGCTCCCAGCCGCCGAACGCCCGTTTGCCCACGTCGCCCCAGAAACCGCAGTCGGCGAAGGGCAGCCCGCACCCGCAGCGCTCGTTCTCCACCAGCCCCCGGCGCCACAGGTGCACGATCTCACCGACGGAGCAGAACCCGGGCAGCTCACCAAGGAGGCGTTCGATCAGCGTGGACCCGGAACGGCCCATCCCGCCGACGAACACCAGACGATATCCATCCACGACCCAAGGCTATTACCTTTGGTGATGGACCCTGAACGCATAGTGACGCTTATGCCCCAGCGCACGGCGACGGCCCCGGGTCGGGAGGTGTACTCCCGGCCCGGGGCCGCGGTGTCGCCGTTCAGTTCCGGTGGGTGTGGACGCGCGGGGTCTCCACAGCCCGGCGGGTTCCTACAGGCCCTCGACGTTCAGCAGCAGGTTCACGGTGCTGCTGGGGACGCCACTGAGCTTGTCCGCACCGGCGTTCTCGACGAGCCAGTCCAGGATGACGCCCTGGTCGTCGTCGCCGAGGGAGCTCTTGTACAGAGCGGCGGCGCCGGCCACGTGCGGGCTGGCCATGGAGGTGCCGGAGTAGCTGTCCGTGCCGCCACCGGGGATGGTGGACTCGACGTCGACGCCGGGAGCGTAGATGTCGACGGACGGGCCGTGGTTGGAGAAGGAGGCGGTGGCGTCGGACTCGTCGGAGGCACCGACGCTGACCACGCCCTCGGCGCCGCCCGGGGAGACGTTGCCCGCGTCCTGGCCCTCGTTGCCCGCGGCGACCGCCACGAACACGCCGGAGTCGGCCAGGGCGTTGACGGCGTCGTCAACGGCCTGCGAGGCCGGGCCGCCCAGGGACAGGTTGGCGACCGCGTTGGCGTCGGCGTTCTCGGCCACCCACTCGATGCCCGCGATGACGTCGTCGTAGGTGCCCGAACCGTCGTCGCCGAGGACCTTCACGCCGTAGAGCGAGGCGCCCGGCGCCACGCCGTAACTGTCGGCGCCCACGGTGCCCGCGACGTGCGTGCCGTGGCCCTGACGGTCGCCGCCGTCACCGCCGGTGGCGTCGAATCCGACCTCGGCGCGACCGCCGAAGTCCGGGTGGGAGTCGTCGATGCCGGTGTCGATGATGTAGACGGAGGTGCCGCTGCCGTCCGACTCCGTGGTGTAGGAGCCGTCCAGGGGCAGGTCCTCCTGGTCGATGCGGTCCAGGCCCCACGGGACCATGGTGGTGGCTTCGCCGACCTGCTCGATGTAGGCGACGCCGTCCTGGGCGCGCAGCTCCTCGACCTCGGCGGCGCTCAGCTCGGCCGAGTAGCCGTTGATGGTCTCCTCGTAGGTGTGGTTGACCTGGCTCTCGGAGATGCCGAGGGAGGCCGGGGAGACGGAGCTCGTGGTGATGGTGTCCTCAAGGACCACGAACCAGTCGCCGCTGGAGGCGGACGAGTTCGTGTACACCGGCGCGAGGTCCGAGGCGCCGGCCGTGGCGCCGCCGAGCGCCAGGGGAATGGTGAGTGCACTGACCGCGACGGCGCTGAACGCGACCCTGCGAGTGGGGTGCTTCTTCACGCGTTTCTCCTTGTGGGGGTTTCCATAGTGGGAGCACGCGCCAGGCCATAACCGTCCGTATTGGATCGATTGCGACCCTGTACGCGATTCGCACACTTTAGACAGACTTGACCTCCGAATGCCAGAGGCTGAGCGAATTTTTCTCAAAGATCACCCTCCGCACTCCTATCCGATAGGCCAGGAACACTCCGTTCGAGGTGACACTCTGGTTGGTCCTCACACCTGCACACGGCCCTAACGCCGGGTAACTTGGGCTCCTCCAGGCACACCATTGACCCTGACCCGATCGGCACCGAGGACCAGAAAAAGTACCCCGAGGATTCACACTCGGAAATGTCCTCTTAAGAAACCAGCGCCCGAGGGGGCCGGATCGGGCCCTCCACGAGCACCACTCGGAACACGCGAAACGGGGCCGCCAAAAGGCGACCCCGTGAGGAATGTTTATCCATTCAGCGGGTACGTCTAGTCAGCTTTGACGACCATTCCGGCACCCACCGTGGTGTTGGTGGCCTCGTCGATGAGGATGAACCCGCCGGTCTGCCGGTTCTTGGCGTACTCGTCCACGAACAGGGGCTGGGTGGAGCGCAGCCGCACCCGGCCGATCTCGTTGAGCGACAGGTGGTCCGCGCCCTCGTCGCGGTGCAACGAGTTCACGTCCAGCCGGTACCGCAGGTCCTTGACCACCACCTTCGCGGTCCTGGTCGTGTGCTTGACGACGAGCTTGGAGCGCGCCGTGAGCTTGCGCGTGTCCGTCATCCAGCACACCATCGCCTCGATGTCCTGGGACACCGCGGGCGTGTTGTTGGGGCGGCAGATCATGTCGCCCCGGGAGATGTCGATCTCGTCCTCCAGCAGCAGGGTGACCGACATGGGCGAGAACGCCTCGGCGACCTCCCCGTCCGCCGTGCGGATCTTCGCGATCCGCGTGGACAGCCCGGAGGGCAGGTGGGTGACCTCGTCACCGGGCTTGAGGACGCCGCCAGCGAGCTGGCCCGCGTAGCCCCGGTAGTCGTGCAGTTCGGGGTCGTCCGAGCGGTGCGGCCGGATCACGTACTGCACGGGGAAGCGCGCGTCGATCAGGTTGCGGTCCGAGGCGATGTGCACGTTCTCCAGGTGGTGCAGCAGGGAGCCGCCCGTGTACCAGGGCATGTTCTCCGACTGGCTGACCACGTTGTCGCCGTGCAGGGCGGAGATCGGCACGAACGTGAGGTCGCGCGCGTCCAGCTTGGCCGCGAACTCGGCGAACTCGGACTTGATCTCCTCGAAGCGGTCCTGGGAGTAGTCGACCAGGTCCATCTTGTTCACCGCCAGCACCAGGTGCGGCACCTGGAGCAGGGTGGTGAGGAAGGCGTGTCGGCGGCTCTGCTCCTGGAGGCCCTTGCGCGCGTCCACCAGGATGATCGCGAGGTCGGCCGTGGAGGCGCCCGTGACCATGTTCCGGGTGTACTGGATGTGCCCGGGGGTGTCCGCGATGATGAAGGTGCGCCTGGGCGTGGCGAAGTAGCGGTAGGCCACGTCGATGGTGATGCCCTGCTCGCGCTCGGCGCGCAGACCGTCCGTGAGCAGCGCCAGGTTGGTCTGTTCCTCGCCGCGCGCGGCGCTGGTGCGCTCCACGGCGTCGAGCTGGTCCTCGAAGATGGACTTGGAGTCGTACAGCAGGCGCCCGATCAGGGTGCTCTTGCCGTCGTCAACGGAGCCCGCCGTGGCGAACCGCAGGATGTCGTTGCTCATGGTGACTGGTCCTCTGCGCGAAGTGTGGGGCGGTCAACAACCGTGGGGACAGGAGATACGGAGGGGATCGCTGGCCTCGGCGAGGCGGAGGCCCTGGCGTTCGGACGCCGCAGAGGGTTCTGCAAGACGAGTCGAGCCGCCAGCGGGGAACGGGCCGGGCGTGGACGAGGATGCCGTGTCGCCCCCAACCCGAATCCCTCTGCGAAGGCGCCGGACAAGGGCCAGAGCGACGCGGAGGCCCAAGGGGACATGGCTAGAAGTAGCCCTCGCGCTTGCGGTCCTCCATGGCGGCCTCGCTGGCCCGGTCGTCGGCGCGGGTCTGGCCGCGCTCGGTGATCCGGGTCGCGGCGATCTCCGCGATGATGTCGTCCAGCTCCACGGCCGAGGACTTGACCGCGCCGGTGCACGTGAGGTCGCCGACGGTGCGGTAGCGCACGGTCTCGGTGAACGGGACCTCGGTCTCGTCCCGCTGGATGAGCGGTGAGTCCGCGAGCAGGATGCCGTCGCGCTCGAACACGCTCCGCTGGTGGGCGAAGTAGATCGAGGGCAGCTCCAGTTCCTCGCGCTGGATGTATCCCCACACGTCGAGCTCGGTCCAGTTGGAGATCGGGAAGACCCGGATGTGCTCGTCCCGGTTGATCCGGGTGTTGAACACGTTCCAGAGCTCGGGACGCTGGTTCTTGGGGTCCCACTGGCCGAACTCGTCCCGGAAGGAGAAGACCCGTTCCTTGGCCCGGGCCTTCTCCTCGTCACGGCGGGCGCCCCCGAAGGCGGCCGTGAAACCGTGTTCCTCGATGGCCTCCAGCAGCGCCGAGGTCTGGAGGCGGTTGCGGCTGGCCCAGCGGCCGGTGGGCTCGGTGACCTTGCCCGCGTCGATCTGTTCCTGGACCGAGGCCACCACCAGCCGGACCCCGGCCTGGGCGACGCGCCGGTCCCGGAACTCGATGACCTCTTCGAAGTTGTGCCCGGTGTCCACGTGCATCACCGGGAAGGGCACCGGGGCGGGCCAGAAGGCCTTCTCCGCCAGGCGCAGCATCACGATGGAGTCCTTGCCGCCGGAGAAGAGCAGCACGGGCCGCTCGAACTCCGCCGCCACCTCGCGCATGATGAAGATCGCCTCGGCTTCGAGGACGTCCAGCTGGGAGAGCTGGTAGCGCCCGAGCGCCTGCTGACTCGCCTGACCCATGGAATCCGCCTTAGAAATACCGACACCCAAGTCCGGTTCCGCGGCGGTGGGTGCTGCGGTTCAGCCCCCCGCGTGCGGACCGGCGCTGTCAAGGTCCGCGCCGTCGCGGATGCTTGCCAACAACATACCCGACAATTCCGATCGGCATACAAGGATATCGGGGAGTAGCGGGTCGGCTACGTTGTAGCGCAGCTGCGAGCCGTCGATCCTGGACGTGTGCAGTCCGGCGGCGCGCGCGACGGCGACCGGCGCGGCGCTGTCCCACTCGTACTGGCCGCCCGCGTGAACGTAGATGTCGGCGATCCCGAGAAGCACGGCGCAGATCTTGGCGCCCGCCGATCCCATGGGGATCACCTCGGCGCCCATCTGGGTCGCCATGCGCTGAACGAACGCCGGGGGCCGGGTCCGGCTGGCGGTGATGCGCAGCCGCTGCCCCTCGGGGCGCTCCTCCGGCAGCCACGGCGGGTCGACCGTGGACAGGCAGCTGCCCTGGGCGGGCAGCGCGACCGCCCCGGCGACCAGGTCGCCGTTCTCCCAGAGCGCCACGTGCACCGCCCAGTCGGTACGGCCGGGCTCGGAGAACTCGCGGGTCCCGTCCAGCGGGTCGATGATCCACACCCGCCGGGACCTCAGCCTCGACTGCTCGTCCACGCCCTCCTCGGACAGGACGGCGTCGCTCGGCCGCAGCCGCCCGAGCGCGGAGAAGAGGAACTCGTGCGAGGTGCGGTCCCCCAGTGTGCGCAGGACCTCGGGCTCGTCGAATCCGTGGCGGGCGCGCAGGCGCAGCAGCAGCTGTCCGGCCTCGCTCGCCAGGTCCCGGGCCACCTCATGATCGTTTCGGATGTTGTTCACCGGCTAGTATGCTCCCGCCCCACGGATCACCGCTGACCACGTCTTCCACAGGATCTGGATGTCCAATGTCAGCGACCAGTTTTCCACGTACCGCAGATCGAGTCGGACCGATTCCTCCCAGGAGAGGTCGGATCGGCCGCTGACCTGCCACAGACCCGTCATCCCCGGTTTGACCACCAACCGACGGCGGACGTCGTGCCCGTACTGGGCGACCTCCTCCGGCAGCGGGGGCCGCGGGCCGACGAGCGACATCTCTCCGCGCACCACGTTGACGAGCTGGGGTAGCTCGTCGAGCGAGTAGCGGCGCAGCCACGCCCCCACGGGCGTGACCCTGGGGTCCCGACGCATCTTGAAGAGCACACCGTCGTGCTCGTTCCGGGGCTGGAGGATCGCCTTGAGCGCGTCAGCCCCGACCACCATCGTACGGAACTTGTACACGGTGAACTCGGCGCCACCCCGGCCCACACGTGTCTGCCGGAAGAAGGCGGGGCCACCGCCCTCCGATCGGATCAGGACGGACAGGACGAGGAAGAGGGGCGAGAGCAGGAGGAGCGCCAGGGCGGCGGCGCAGCGGTCGAAGGCCCCCTTGACCACTCGGCGTGCACCCTCCAGCTCCGGGTGTTCCACGTGCAGCAGGGGCAGGCCGGCCACGGGGCGGATGGTGGTCCGGGGACCGGCCACCTCCATGAGCGCCGAGGCCACGTTGAGGTCGGTTCCGGTCTTCTCCAGTTCCCACGCGAGTCGGCGCAGTTCCGCACCGTCCATCTCGGGGCAGGCGAGTACCGCGACGGTGTCCGCGCCGACCAGGGCGGCTGCGTCGGCGGCGTCCGTGAAGGAGCCCAGGACCGGGCAGCCCTCCACCTCGGTGACGTCCGACTCGTGGGCGGGCAGGCACACGCCCACCACGCGCATGCCGTGGTAGATCTCGTCGCGGAACCGCCGGATGAGGTCGCTCGCCGACACGCTGTAGCCGACGACCACGACCCCGCTCATACAGGCCCCGGATCGGCGGCGCCGGTGCAGCGCCTTGCGGCGCGCGTAGCGCAGGCCGAGGGAGAGCAGGACGATCAGCGGCAGCGCGATCAGCACGTAGCCGCGAGCGAGGTCGAACTTGACGGCGTAGGCGCCGACCGCGACCGTCGCGGCCAGGATCGCACCGGCGACCGCGACCCTGCGGTACTCCTCGGTTCCGACTCCCAGGAAGCGCCGTTCGTAGCCGCCGCCGAGTCGGACGAAGACGATCCAGACCGGCGGCAGGACCAGGGAGAGCAGCAGGTAGGGCGTGGTGGTCCCGGCCAGGAGGGCGTCGTGGAACCGGACCAGGCTTCCGGCCAGGGTCGCGACCACGGCGGCGGTCAGGTCCAGGGCCACCAGGCCGAGGACGTAGGGGCGGAGCCAGGCGTCGGCCCGGGGTCCGGTGTTGACCGGAATCCGTCGGATGCCCCGGACCGGCGTGCCCGGCCGCACTGGATGCTCACGCCGTCGAACGGAGGGCTTTCCCTGGACGGTCCCACTGGTTGTCACCACGTATCCCCCAAGACCACGAACGGCTTCGAACACTCACCATGGGTAACCGCCCCCGCGCGTGTGGAAGCCACGCGGAAGGCAGGGACGGGGAGTATCGCCGGGCACAGAACGCCTGTCGTCAACCCGAACAGTAACCAAAAGTAGTCGGAAAATCGCTATCGGTGGCGGCCTGTTGGTAAAGAAGTCCCATTCCAACCGAGAATGTGTCTGCCCTGAGACCGTCCACGACCGTTTTGAGGGGACACGACTGGTCGTAAATCTGTCCTGACCGAAAATCGACGCAGTAGGTGACCACCCCCGGGCGCCGACTCAGACGAGCGCGGGGTCCATCACAGCGGACAGCCTGAGGTGCCGCCCGGCCTCCCCGTGCCGCCCCATCCGCTGGAGCGTGCGCCCCAGCAGCAGATGCGCGTAGGCGTCGTCGGCCGACTCCCCCAGCAGCGCCTCCAGGGTGCGCCGCGCCCGGTTCAGCTGAGCGGACCGGTAGTAGGCGCGGGCGGCGAGGAAGCGCACGTTGCGGTCCCGCGCGTGCTCCTCCATCAGGGGCCGGAGCAGCGCGAGCGCTCCCAGCGGGTCGCTCCGGCCCAGGAGGGACTCCGCCCGGCGCAGGCGCAGGACCTCCTCCGGCAACTCCCCCGGCCTCCGCCGCGAGGCCTCGGCCAGGAAGTCCGCGATGACCCCGGGCTCGTGCGCCCCGGCCAGGGCGGTGCCGCGGGCCACGAGGGTCGGCGAGGTGCGGACCCCGTCGGCGCGCCCGGTGAGCAGCAGTTCGCGGACCCGCTCCTCACCACCGCCCGCGACCAGCAGCGCGGCGCCCCGGGCGAACCCGGCCACGACGGCCACCTCCTCCAACACCCGAGCGTCGGAGATGTCCTGTGCCTCCACGAAGTGGGCGCGCATGACCCCCTCCGCCACGGCGTCCTGGAGCGCCGGGCCGCCCTCCTCCTCCGCCAGCGCGATGAGCCGGTGGGCATCGTGGCTGCTCGCGCGCCAGGCCGCGCCCCAACGGTCGGCCGGTCCCTCGGCCCGGGCGATCCCGGCGACCCGG
The DNA here is from genome assembly GCF_018070675.1 of Nocardiopsis sp. B62. Taxonomy (NCBI): domain Bacteria; kingdom Bacillati; phylum Actinomycetota; class Actinomycetes; order Streptosporangiales; family Nocardiopsidaceae; genus Nocardiopsis; species Nocardiopsis sp. B62. Next base: position 11,177 of record NZ_JAGPXK010000039.1, read on the forward strand.
TCCCGATTCTGGACCGGGGTCAGGTGCGGCGCGCAGGCACGCAGCGCCTCGTCCAGTCGAGGGTCGCGCAACACCTCCGCCAGGGGTTCGGCCACGGCGGGTGCCGAGGGATCGATGCGGTAGGGACGCCACACGACCTCGACTCCGGGGTCGGCCCGCGCGAGACGCCGTCGGCCGATGTAGGCCCAGGGGCAGACCACGTCCGCCCAGATCTCCACTCTCATACGGCCAACATAAACGACACCCGTTGGTTAAGCAACGGGTGTCGTTTTATGCGCGTACACTCACGACATGAACCCGGACGACCCCCGTGCGCGGCGCACCCGCGACCGCCTGCGCTCAACACTGCTCTCCCTGGCCGCCGAGCAGGAGTTGGAATCCCTGACGATGGCGGCCGTCGCCCGCCGCGCGGAGGTCAACCGCGCCACCGTCTACCAGCACTACCCCGATCTGGAGTCCCTGATATCGGACGCCATGGAGGGCGCCGTCTCGCACGTCGCACGCTGCGCGGAGCTGTGCCCCCTGGACGCCCCGCGCGACCGTGCGCCCGAACCACTGGAGGCGCTGTTCGGGCACGTGGCCGACCACGCGGTGCTCTACCGCCGAATGTTCTCCGACCGGGGCGGCGCCCGCCTCACCAACCAGCTCCGCAGCCGTATCACCGAGGTCCTGGCGGCGCGCTTCGCCGAGGGGGCCCGGCCGCCCGGGTTCGGCGACGTCCCGGTGCCCCTGCACGCCGCCTACCTCGCGGGGGCCCTGGTCGGGGCGATCGCCCACGCGGCCGGCGAAGAGGGCTCCCCCGGCGACCGCGCGCTGGCCACCTGGCGCCTGCTGCGCGGCTGACCCGCCCCCTGGAGTCGGGCAGCGGGCTGCTTCAGGCGGCGGTGTGGAAGATGTTCTGCGCCCGGCCCAGACCGTCCTTGAGGATGGTGCGCACCGCGTCGGCGGCGCGCTCCACGTTCAGGTCCAGCTCGGGGGCCTCCGCGGAGGAGAAGTCCCGCAGCACGTACGCGGCCGGGTCCACGCGCCCGGGAGGCCGACCCACGCCGAAGCGAACCCTCAGGTAGTCCGGGCCGGACAGGGAGGCGGTGGCCGACTTCAGGCCGTTGTGGCCGCCGGACCCGCCGCCCTTCTTGAGCTTGAGCGCCCCGAAGTCGATGTCCATCTCGTCGTGCACGACGATGATCCGCTCCATCGGGACCTTGTAGAACTTCGCCAGCCCGGCGATCGGCCCGCCGGACACGTTCATGAAGGTGCGCGGCTTGGCCAGAACCACCGGGGCGCCCTCGATCCGGGTCTCCACGACCTCGGCGTGCGCCTTGTGGACCTTCCAGCGCTCGCCCTTCTCGGCGGCCATGGCGTCCACCACCATGAACCCGGCGTTGTGCCGGTTGCCCGCGTACTTCGGGCCCGGGTTGCCCAACCCGACCACCAGCCAGCGCTCCGCCTCGACCATGTCCTCGCCGTTCCCGCTCTTCCGGATACCCAACCTGCTCAACACTCTCCACATGCCGACCGACACTATCGGCACCGCAACCGCACCCCGCCGCACGCAGAGCGCGCGGCCCCCCGGATCGGGGACCGCGCGCTCTGTGATGTGTGGTGCGGGACCGCGCCTACTCGGCGGCGGCCTCCTCGTTGGCCTCGGCAGCCTCGGTGCTGGTCTCCGGCTCCTCCTCCACGCGCGGCGCGGAGACGGTGAGCAGGATCGACTCGGGGTCGGTGACCAGGGAAACGCCCGAGGGCAGCTTCAGGTCGGCGGCGGTCGGGTTGGCGCCGACCTCCAGCCCGTCGATGTCGAACTCGACACCATCGGGGATGCGGGTGGCCTCGGCCTCCACGGTCACGGTGACGAGCTCCTGGTTGAGCACGCCGGGAGCCTTGACCTCACCGGTGAGGGAGACGTTGATCTCGACCTCGACCTTCTCGCCCTTGGAGACGACCAGCAGGTCGACGTGCTCCAGGAAGCCCTTGATGGCGTCGCGCTGCACGCTCTTGGGGAGGGCAAGGTTGTCCTTGTCCAGGCCACCAAGGCGAATCAGGACGTTCGGGGTCTTCAGGGCGAGCATGAGCTCGTGGCCCGGCAGGTTCAGGTGGCGGGGCTCGGTGCCGTGGCCGTAGAGGACGGCCGGCACCTTACCCGCGCGGCGGGCGCGACGGGAGGCGCCCTTGCCGAATTCCGTGCGGGGCTCGGCAGCGATACGTACCTCGGACACGACAAAACTCCTCGGGTTCAACCCCGCAGCACGGGGCACACGACTCCAGTAGTACGAACGATTCCCGCCCTCGGCGGAGAATTGTGACGGGGTCACCCAACTTGCAGGGGACTCGACCGCCCTGGTTCCAGGCGTGCCCGGCGAGCCGTCACCGGACCCGTCCGGCCCGGGAACGCTCGTCGCGCACCCCTGCCCGCGTTGATTCCAGGAGGAGACACGAAAGGAATCCACCCGGACACGGGGGCACTCGGCCAAGTCTACTGTCTCTGGTGACGACTCCGTACATGGCCCACCTCGGGACCGGTTCCGGCCTCGGCCGGACGGCACCCGCGCCGGGCGCGGGTGCCCTCGCCCTAGTCGAACAGGCTCGTGACGGAGCCGTCGGTGAAGACCTCGTTGATCGCGCGGGCGACCAGCGGGGCGATCGAGAGCTGCGTGAGCTTCTCGAAGGCGCGCTCCTCCGGGACGGGGAGCGTGTTGGTGATGACGACCTCGGAGATGCGCGAGTTCTGGAGGCGCTCGGCGGCCGGGCCGGACAGCACACCGTGGGTGGCGGCGACCAGGACCTTCTTGGCCCCCTGCTCGAAGAGGGCCTCGGAGGCCTTCACGATGGTGCCGCCGGTGTCGATCATGTCGTCGACCAGGACGCACACGCGGTCCTTGACCTCACCGACGACCTCGTGGACCTTCACCTGGTTGGCGACGTCCGGGTCACGGCGCTTGTGGATGATGGCCAGGGGCGCGCCCAGGCGGTCCGCCCAGCGGTCCGCGGTGCGCACGCGCCCGGCGTCGGGGGAGACGACCGTGATCTCCGAGTGGTCGACCTGGGTGGCGATGTGGTCGGCCAGGATCGGCAGCGCGAAGAGGTGGTCCACCGGGCCGTCGAAGAAGCCCTGGATCTGGTCGGTGTGCAGGTCCACCGCCATCATCCGGTCCGCCCCGGCGGTCCGGAACAGGTCGGTGACCAGGCGCGAGGAGATGGGCTCGCGGCCCCGGTGCTTCTTGTCCTGGCGGGCGTAGCCCAGGATCGGCGTGACCACGGTGATCCGCTTGGCGGAGGCGCGCTTGAGCGCGTCCACCATGATCAGCTGCTCCATGATCGACTCGTTGACCGGGTCGGCGTGGCTCTGGATGACGAACGCGTCACTGCCGCGCACCGACTCCAGGTACCGCATGAAGATCTCGCCGTTGGCGAAGGTGTCGAACCGGGTGGGGACCACCTCTATCCCCAGCTCCTTCGCCACCTCCTCGGCCAGAGCCGGGTGCGTACGCCCCGAGAACAGCATCAGTTGTTTCTGGCCGGTGGCCTTCATGCCGGTCACGTGTTTCTCCCCCACAGTCACTGCTTGTTCGCGGCGTCGGCTCTGTGCCGTTCCGCCTGCTCCGCCGCCTCGGCGGGCGGAGTTCCCGGACGCTTGCGCCGCGTCCAGCCCTCGACGTTACGCTGCCGGTGTCCTTCGGAAATCGCCAGGGCACCGGGCGGGACATCGTCACGGACCACGGTCCCGGCCCCGGAGTAGGCTCCGTCGCCCACCGACACGGGAGCGACGATGGTGTTGTCGCTGCCGATGCGGACGTGGTCGCCGATCGTGCTCCGGGACTTGTTGACCCCGTCGTAGTTGACGAACACGGAGGAGCAGCCGATGTTGCTGCCCACCCCGATGTCCGCGTCGCCGACGTAGGTCAGGTGCGGGATCTTGGAACCGGTGCCGACGTTCGAGTTCTTGACCTCGACGAAGGCTCCGGCCTTGGTCCGCTCGGCCAGGCGGGTGCCCGGCCGCAGGTAGGTGTAGGGGCCGACGGTGGCCCCGGGGCCGATCTCCGCCCCGTCCGCGGTGGTCTCGCGGACCTTCGCGCCGTCGCTGACCACGGTGTCGCGCAGGTCGGCGCCGGGGCCGACCTCGGCGTCCTCGCCGATCCGCGTGGTGCCGTAGAGGCGGCTGTTGGGGTGGACCACGGTGTCCGCGCCGATGCTGACCTGGGCGTCCACCCAGGTCGTGGCGGGGTCGACGATGGTCACTCCCGAGAGCATGTGCTCCGTCAGGAGGCGGTCGTTGAGGACGCGGCGGGCCTCGGAGAGCTGGACCCGGTTGTTGACGCCCTGGACCTCGTTCCAGTCCTCGGCGCTCCAGGCGTCCACCCGGTGGCCGTCGCCGCGGAGCAGGCCCACGGCGTCGGTGATGTACTCCTCGCCCTTGGCGTTGTCCGTGGACAGGCGTTTGACGACCTGGCTCAGGAGCGCGCCGTCGAAGGCGTACATCCCGGAGTTGATCTCGTCCACGAGGTGCTGCTCGGGCGTGGCGTCGGCGTGTTCGACGATCTCGGTGAAGGCGCCGTCGGCGTCGCGCACGATGCGTCCGTAGCCGTGGGGGTCGGGGACGCGGGCGGACAGCACGGTGACCGCGTTGCCCTCCTTCTCGTGCGCCGTGACCAGCGAGGCGAGCGTCTCACCGCGCAGCAGGGGGGTGTCACCGCAGGTCAGGACGACGGTTCCGGAGAGCTCGACGCCCTTCGCGGCCAGGTCCTCGACGGCCATGCGCACAGCGTGGCCGGTGCCGTTCTGTTCCTCCTGCACCGCCGTGGTGGCCTCGGGGGCCACCTCGGCCAGGTGGGCTCTCACCTGGTCACGGGCGTGGCCGACGACCACCACCGTGTTGCCTGGTTCGAGTTCTCGGGACGCGTGGAGCACGTGGCCGAGCATGCTGCGGCCGTTGAGTTCGTGAAGCACCTTGGGAAGCTTCGACTTCATTCGGGTGCCCTCACCCGCCGCGAGGATGATCACGGCAGCCGGACGGTTCACGCTCACTGGAGGAGACCCCTCGTGATAGCTGGCATATGAACGTCGGCTCACCCTTCGGCGGCGCGACCCGCATGCCGCGCGGGCGGCCGTCGGATGACCAGCGGCCGACATGGGAAGGATACATGTGTGTCACCGGCACACATCAGGCACATGAGGGCGCCACGCGCGCGGCGCCCGGCGGACGCCCGCAGGAGCGGGCCGGCCGGACGCCGGTGTGAGTTGTACCGCCGTCCCTCACCCGTGGGGCGCACGGGGTGCGTCCCGTCCCCTTGACGGGGACGGTCGCGTGACGGCGGGGGTTGCTCCCGGACCAGGGCTCGAACCTGGACGATGGGGACCAAAACCCCAGATGCTGCCGATTACATCATCCGGGAACGCTCCGGACCGTGGCCCGGACGCTCGACACCAACATAGCGCCTCCCCCCGGGGGCTTGCCAAACCTACGGGGTCGTAGGTTACGGTTACGTAGGAATAGGTTGGGCCGTCCCGACGGGTGCACCGCACCCGTGACGCCGTCCCGACCGGTGACGACGTTCTCCGTGACGAGGTGTGCAAGACCCATGACCGCTGCCCCCGAGGTGCCGACCGAAGGCACCGAGAAGCCCGCCGGGACCGCCGCCGACGCGCCCAAGCGTGAGGCGATCCCCGAGTACGAGCCCGAACTGCGGGGCAAGGCCGAGCGCTACACGGTCTTCGCCTTCGTGTTCGTGCCCCTGATCGCCCTGCTCGCTGCGGTGCCGTTCTTCTGGGGCTGGGGCCTGTCACTGACCGACATCGCGATCGCCACGGTCTTCTACGTGATCAGCGGCCTGGGCATCACCGTCGGCTTCCACCGCCACTTCACCCACGGTTCCTTCAAGGCCAACCGCCCGCTGCGGATCGCGCTGGCGATCGCGGGCTCCATGGCCATCGAGGGCAGCGTCATCAAGTGGGTGGCCGACCACCGCCGCCACCACAAGTACGCGGACGCCGAGGGCGACCCGCACTCGCCGTGGCGCTTCGGCGACGACTGGAAGTCCGTGGCCAAGGGCATGTACTACGCCCACATGGCGTGGATGTACCTGGACGAGAAGAAGACCTCGCCGCGCCGCTTCACCCCGGACCTGCTCAAGGACAAGGACGTCGTCCTCGTCGACAAGCTGTTCCTGCCGATCGTGCTGTTCTCCCTCTTCGCCCCCGCCGCCATCGGCGGCCTGGTCACCATGTCCCTGTGGGGCGCGGTCACCGCGTTCTTCTGGGCGAGCCTCGTCCGTGTCGCGCTGCTGCACCACGTGACCTGGTCGATCAACTCCATCTGCCACACCATCGGCGAGGAGAACTTCGAGGTCCGCGACCGCTCCCGCAACGTGTGGTGGCTGGCCATCCCCTCCTTCGGTGAGTCCTGGCACAACCTGCACCACGCCGACCCGACCTGCGCCCGCCACGGTGTGCTCAAGGGCCAGATCGACATCTCCGCCAGGGTCATCTGGGCCTTCGAGAAGTTCGGCTGGGCCACCAAGGTCCGCTGGCCCAACAACGAACGGCTCGCTGCCAAGCGGGTCAAGGTCTAGGATCGATAACCATCATGGGAGCAGCCGACAGCGAGCAGGGGACCCGAGTGCGCCGCAAGCGCATGACGGGCAAGGAGCGTCGGCAACAGCTGTTGGGGATCGGCCGGGAGCTGTTCGCCGAACGAGGGTTCGACGCGACCTCCGTCGAGGAGATCGCCGCGCGGGCCGGAGTGTCCAAGCCCGTGGTCTACGAGCACTTCGGTGGCAAGGAGGGCATCTACGCCGTCGTCGTGGACCGGGAGATGCGCACGCTCCTGGACATGATGGGCGAGGCGCTCACCGCCGACGACGCCCGAAGCAAGATCGAGAAGGCAGCCCTGGCCCTGCTGCGGTACGTCGAGGAGGACAGCGTGGGGTTCCGGGTGCTCACCCGTGACTCGCACGTGGCCTCCGGGACCGGCAGTTTCGCGAGCCTGCTCAACGACATCGCCAGCCAGGTCGAGCACATCATGGTGGACGAGTTCGCCGAACGCGGTTACGACCCGGCGCTCGCCCCGATGTACGCGCAGGCCCTGGTGGGCATGTGGGCGCTGACCGGCCAGTGGTGGCTGGAGGTGCGCAGGCCCAAGCGCGAGGTTGTGGCGGCGCACCTGGTCAACCTGGCCTGGAACGGGCTCTCCGCGTTGGAGGCCAAGCCGAGACTGGACACACGCAGGAAGCGCTGACCCTTCTGTGGCGCTGGCCACAGGAGGGGACGTCGCCCCTGGTCACCAGTGGGGCGGGTGGAATTCGTATACCCGCCCCACTATCTTGATGTCAAGAGATATGCTGGTGCCATGCGCGATGAGGTGGATGGGCTGATCGAGGCGTGGCGCTCCGAGCGGCCGGACGTGGACGTGACGCCCCTGGAGGTGTTCAGCCGGGTGTCCCGGCTCGCGCGCCACCTCGACCGCGCCCGCCGCACCGTCTTCACCGAACACGCCCTGGAGCCCTGGGAGTTCGACGTCCTCGCCGAACTCCGCCGCTCGGGCCCGCCCTACGAGCTCAGCCCGGGACGCCTGCTGCGCGCCACCCTGGTCACCTCCGGCACCATGACCAACCGCGTGGACCGCCTGGCCGCCGCCGAACTCGTGCGCCGCCGCCCCGACCCCGCCGACAAGCGCGGCGTGCTCGTCCGGCTGACCGCCAGGGGCGCCGAGCGGATCGACGCGGCCCTGGCCTCGCTTCTCAGCTACGAGGAGACCCTCCTGGCACCGATGCCCGCCGCGGAGCGCGAACAGCTGGCATCGTTACTGAGAAGCCTTCTCGCGCCCCTCGACGGGATCCCGTCCGGCCCCCAAGGGTGACGACCGTTCCGTCCGGGGGCCCGCGTCACTTTCCGTACGGGCCCTGGTTGGAGAGCACGTTGAGAATCCGTTGGACCGCCTTCCTCGCCGTGACCCTCGTCGTCGCGGGCTGCTCCGGTGGGGACACCGAGGAACCCACCACGAGCCACTACCTGTCCCTGGGCGACTCGCTGACCGTGGGCGTGCAGCCCGACGAGCAGGGTCGGGGCCGGGAGACCTCCGAGGGGTACACGGACGTCCTGTACCGCTCCCTGAAGGACGCCGACTCCACCCTCCGGCACGAGCGCATGGGGTGCGGCGGGGAGGACACCACGACCTTCGTCGGCGGCGGCATCCCCGGCTGCGACGACCGCTACGAGGCGGGGTCCCAGCTCGACCAGGCCGAGGAGTTCCTGCGCGAGAACGGTGACGCGGTCGACCTGGTCACCCTCACCATCGGCGGCAACAACTTCACCGACTGCGTGGAGGGCGTCCATGAGGAGGCGCTCGGCATCAACGGGATCGGTGTCGACGAGGACTGCGTGGCGGACGGACTGGAGCGCCTGGAGACCGAGGTGCCGGTCATCGCCGAGCGCCTGGTGGGGGCCGCGGACCCGAGCACGCGGATCGTCGGGATGACCTACTACAACCCGTTCCTGGCCCTCTCCCTCCTGGAGGAACCCGGGAACACGAGCCAGTCCGAGCGCACCGTGGAGATCCTCGACCGGGTGAACGCGTCGCTGACCGCCTCCTACGAGGCCGCCGGGATCGACGTGGCCGACGTGGACACCGTCTTCGACGGCTCCGACACCGAGGTGCCCGCCGACAGCACCACGGGCATGCCGGTCAACCTCCAGCGGATCTGCGACCTCACCTGGATGTGCGACGCCGCCCGGGGCCCGGACATCCACACCAACCTCGCCGGCGCCCAGGCGATCGCCGAGGTCTTCCGCGACCGCCTCCGCTAGCCACCCTCGGGGAGGGAGCGCTCGATGAGCTCCACGATCCCGGGGTCGTCGGGGACGGTGGAGGGGCGGAACCGGTGCACGGTGCCGTCCGGGAGCACCAGGAACTTCTCGAAGTTCCACTTGACCCGTCCGGCGTGCCCCTCGGTGTCGGGGACCTCGGTGAGTTCGGCGTAGAGGGGGTGCTGGCCCCGGCCGTTGACCTTCACCTTGCTGGTCATCGGGAAGGTCACCCCCCAGGTCATCGAGCAGTACTCGGCGATCTTCTCCTCACCGCCGAACTCCTGGAGGAACTGGTTGCTGGGAAAGCCCAGCACGGTGAAGCCCCGGTCCTCGTAGCGCTTCTGGAGCTCCTCCAGCGCGCCGTACTGCGGGGTGAGTCCGCAACGGGACGCCACGTTCACCACCAGGCGCACCTTGCCGGACCACTCACCGAAGGTGGTCTCGCGGCCGTCGATCATGGTCACCGGGATGTCGTCCAGGTCAGCCATGGTGTCTCCTCCTGAGTTCGGAACCGTACGCGCCCTGCGAGCAGCCTACGGGCTGCCTCCCGGCGGGAATGCCCGGCGGGTGGCAGCGTTCTACAGGAGGTCTGGTGGACGCGCTCCGCGGCCACTGCGGGAAACCGTCCGAGAGGAGGCGACATGGTGCCGTTCGAGCGTTCGGCGGGCCCACGGCCCGGAGACGGGTCACCGGAGTCCCTCCGGGACGGCCTCGCCGAGATCCGTGGGCTGCTGACCGCCGACCGCGAGCGCACGTCCGCGTTGATCCTCTCCCTGACCCGGAGCTTCGACTCGATCGTCGAGGCGACCCAGGACACGGCGACGGACGACGAGCACGACCCCGAAGGGTCGACGATCGCCTTCGAGCGCTCACACGCGAGCGCGACACTCGCCTCCGCTGAGCGTCACCTGGCCGACGTGGAAGCGGCCCTGGGGAGGATCGCCCAGGGCCACTACGGTCACTGTGAGCGCTGCGGAGAGCCCGTCTCCCCCGAGCGGTTGCTGGCCCGGCCCGTGGCCCGCACCTGCATCTCCTGCGCGACGAAGGCCCGGGAGGGCCGCTGATCCGTCACCCAGCTGTCGGCCTGGGGTGACTCAGTCGCCGACCAGCTCGGCCTGCTCCAGCCACACCATCTCCAGCTCCTCCTTCTCGGAGGCGAGGGTCCTGGCCTCGCCGTCGAGTTCGGCGAGCTTGGTGTAGTCCTCCGCCGCGGCCGCCATCTGCTCGTGGAGCTGTTCCTCGCGCTTGGCGATCCTGTCCATCCGCCGTTCGACGCGCTGCATCTCCTTCTGGGCTGCGCGGCGCTCCGCCTGGGACACGGCGGGGGTGGCGGGCGTCTGCACGGCGGTCTCGGAGGCGCCCAGGGGCACGGTGACCTCGTCGGCGGTGGCCTCCCGGCGCTCCAGGTACTCGTCCACCCCTCCGGGCAGGAAGGCGAGGCTGCCGTCGCCCATCAGGGCGAGCACGCGGTCGGTGATCCGCTCCAGGAAGTAGCGGTCGTGGCTGACCAGCACGAGGGACCCCGGCCAGCCGTCGAGGAGGTCCTCCAGCTCGGTCAGGGTCTCGATGTCCAGGTCGTTGGTGGGCTCGTCCAGCAGCAGCACGTTGGGCTCGTCCATGAGCAGGCGCAGCAGCTGGAGGCGGCGCTTCTCACCGCCGGACAGGTCGCCGATCGGCGTCCACTGGCGCTCGCCCCGGAAGCCGAACTTCTCCAGCATCTGGCTGGCGGTGTAGTCCCGCTTGCCGATGGTGATGTGTTCGCGCACGTCCATGACGGCCTGGAGCGGGCGGGCGGTGGGGTCGAGCTCGACGACGTTCTGGGACAGGTGCGCCAGCTTCACGGTCCGGCCGGTGCGCACCGTCCCGGAGTCGGGCTCGCGCTCCTCGGCGAGGATCTTCAGCAGGGTCGACTTGCCCGCGCCGTTCACGCCGACCAGGCCCACCCGGTCGCCGGGGCCCAGCTGCCAGGTGAGTTCGTCCAGCAGGGTGCGGTCGGGGATGGCGACCGAGACCTTCTTGAGGTCGATGACGGTCTTGCCCAGGCGCGAGCTGGCGAAGCGGACCAGCTCCACGGAGTCGCGGGGCGGCGGCTCGTTCGCGATGAGCTGGTTGGCCGCCTCGATGCGGAACTTGGGCTTGGAGGTGCGCGCGGGCGCTCCCCTGCGCAGCCACGCGAGCTCCTTGCGCATGAGGTTCTGGCGGCGGTCCTCCTCGGCGGCGGCCTGGCGGTCCCGCTCGGCCTTGGCCAGCACGTAGGCGGCGTACCCGCCCTCGTACCTCTCGACGGTGCCGCGCCCGACCTCCCAGGTGCGGGTGGTCACGGCGTCCAGGAACCACCGGTCGTGGGTGACGACCACGAGCGACTCCGGGCGGCCGCGCAGGTGCTCGGCCAGCCAGGCGATGCCCTCGATGTCGAGGTGGTTGGTGGGCTCGTCCAGGATGATGAGATCGTGGTCGTCCACCAGCAGGCGGGCCAGCCCGGAGCGGCGGCGCTCACCGCCGGACAGCCCGGACATGGGCACGTTGAGGTCCCAGCCGCCGAGCAGGCCCCGGAGGATGTCGCGGATGCGCGCGTCCCCCGCCCACTCGTGCTCGGCCCGGCCGCCCAGCACGAACTCGCCGACGGTGCTGTCGGGGAAGTCGTCGCGCTGGTGCAGGAAGCCGACCCGCAGCCCGCGGTTGTGCACGACCCGACCGGAGTCGGGTTCGGTCCGCCCGGCGAGCACGGAGATCATCGTCGACTTGCCGCCGCCGTTGCGGCCCACCACCCCGATGCGTTCGCCCTCGTCCACGCCGAGGGAGACCTCGTCGAGGAGCACGAGCGGCCCGTAGGCCAGGGACACGTCCTGAAGGTTGACCAGATTCGTCATCACCTCCCATTGTGCTGCCCCCGCGAAGGTGCGCGGACCGACTGACCGCCAGGAACGACACTTTTCGCTTGTCGGCTCATTTCGCCACCGATCGCCGCACGGAAGGGCTACTCTTCTGCCCTGTCCTCGGTCCCCCGCTTGGGAGCCACCCCCTGGAGGCTCGCACCGCAGGACGGACGCGTACCGAAAGGGGAGCCCATGCGCTCCATCCGTGCCGCCGTCGCGGCCGCCCTCCTCGCCGCCCTCCTCGCGCCCGTCCCGGCGCACGCGGCCTCCACCACGGGCGCCCTGATGATCACCCACGTGCGGCCCAACGCCGCCGGGGCCGACGTCAAGAACAACAAGCAGACCAACCTCAACGGCGAGTACTTCGTCCTGAAGAACGTGACGAAGAAGACCGTCAACCTCAGGGGCCACGTCCCGGACATCACCTCGAACACCTACGGCCGTGCCCTGCCCGCGTACAACCTCCCGGCGGGCGGCGTCGTCCACGTGCACACCGGCTCCGGGAAGAACCACCGGGACGCCAAGGGCAAGCACCACGTCTACCGGGGCTACGCGCGCCACGTCCTGCCCAACGACGGCACCGGGCGCAGCCCGGACCTGCGGCTGAAGAAGCCGGGCAGCAAGGACGACAACAAGGCCGGCGGCACGATCAGCAGCTGCAACTGGGGCAAGGCGGCGGACGGCAGAACGTACGGCTGTTAGGAGGGGAACGCCCGGGGCCGCACCACGCGAGGCCCCGGGCGGGCTCTGGAAGGTCGCTACACCAGGAAGAAGTCCCGGGCGGACTTCGCGATTCCCTCGACGTCCAGACCGTGGACGCGGTCGTGGTCGGCGGCCGTGCCGTAGGCGCGCACCTCGCTGCGGCGTGACACGCCCAGGGAGAGCTGGCGGTGGCGGCGGTCGCCCAGAGCCTCGGCCACCTCGTGAGCCGAGGTTCCCTTCAGGTAGGGCTCCACGATCAGCACGTCGGCGTTGCCCGCCGCACCGGTGAGGGTGCTGAGCCCCTCGTGGTCGAAGGGACGGACGGTGGAGGTGTGGGCCACGGTGACGTCGAGGTCCGCGGTGGCCTCCAGCACCCGGTCCAGCATCGGTCCGACCGCCACCACCACCCCGGCGGAGCGCGACGAACCGGTGCGCACCACGTTGAGGCGGGGTCCGACGGGCAGGGCCGCCCTGTTGCTGTGGGTGGACAGGCGCAGGTAGACGAGGTCGTCGCCGGGTACCGCCCGCTCCATCATGGTCCGCGCCTCGTCGGGGTGCCCGGGCACGTGCACGGTCCAGCCGGGGAGCGTGTCCAGGAGCGCCACGTCCCCGGGCGCCTGGTGGGTGCGGCCCTCGGCTGAGGTGTCGTGTGAGGCGCCGATGCTCACCAGGACTGCTCCGACGCCCTGGTGCGTGAGGGAGATCTTGAGCTGCTCGAAGGGGCGTTCGACCAGGAACGGCGCGTAGCTGTGCACGATCGGTCGCATGCCGGTGAGCGCCAGGCCTCCCGCGACGCCGATCATGGCCTGTTCGCGGATGCCGAGGTCGATCACCCTGCCCGGGTGGCGGGCGGCGGCGCGGCGGAACATGCCCGCGGAGATGGCGGCGAGGACCAGCGCGGTCCGGGGGTCGCGGTCGAGGGCCTCGTGGGTGGCTGCGGCGAAGGTGTCACGCATGTCCGGGCTCGCTTTCAGTTTCCGTTGCGGACGCGGGCGACGACGGCCAGCGGCCGTCCGGAGCCGGGGCGGGCGAAGGCGTCGTGGAGGGCGCCGTGGTCGCGGCCCGCGACCTCTCGGGTCTCCCAGCCCTCGACCTCGAACCTGCGTCCGACACCTCCGGGCCAGCCGTGGGTGGCGGAGGCGTTGTCGATGACCACGACGGTCAGGTTGTCGGCTCCCAGGCGCGCGGCGGCGGCGATGGCCTCGTGGTTGCTGCCCTCGTCGAGTTCGCCGTCGCCGACCAGCACCACCACGCGGGGTTCGGTGCCGTCCGGCCTGCGCGCGCCCTGGGCACGCAGACCGAGGGCGGTGCCCAGGGCGAGGGGTAGGCCGTGGCCGAGGGAGCCGCTGCCGATCTCGGCTCCGGGGACCAGCACACGGTCCGGGTGGTGGCCCAGCGGGGAGTCGAAGGAGGTCCAGCCGCGCAGGGTGGACACGTCGAGGAAGCCCTTGGCTGCGAGCACGGCGTAGAAGGCGGCCGGTCCGTGCCCCTTCGAGAGGAGGAAGCGGTCCCGGGCCGGGTCCTCGGCGGTCTCGGGCGAGACGTCGAGGACCCGGTCGTAGAGGACCCAGAGAACGTCGAGGGTGGAGTGAGCGGCGGCTTTGTGCTTCTCGTCACCCTCCATGAGCCCGATCAGCGCCGGGAGGTCGGCGTACCTGGAGAAGGTGGCTGGCGTCGTCATGCGCCCAGTGTTCTTCCTCAACCATGGTTGAGGTCAATGGTCGGAATCCGTCGAATCGCGACACTGGATCCAGTGATTTACGTCACACGATGGTGGTTCCGGGTACGTCGCCGTCAGCCGCGATGACCTGCTCGCACAGGCCGGTGGACCGCAGGGCGGACACCACCCCCGCCTCCCGCTCCGCGACGGCGCCCGGGTCCTCTCCCCCGCCTCCGACCAGGAAGGCGCACGTGGGGCCCGAGCCCGACACCAGGGCGCCGAGCGCCCCGGCGGAGCGGCCCGCGTCCAGGGTCCGGCGCAGCTCCGGCAGAAGCGAGAGCGCCGCGGGCTGGAGGTCGTTGCTCAGGGACGCGCCGAGGGCCACCGCGTCGCCGCTGGCCAGGGCCTTCTCCAGAGCGGCGTCCGGGCGCGGCTCCGGGGCGTCGGGGCGCAGGCGGTCGTACTCGCCGAACACGTCGGCGGTGGACAGTCCGCGCGGGGAGAGCGCGAACACCCAGCGGTACCGACCGGGGCTGGCCATCGGTTCGAGGAGTTCACCCCGTCCGGTCCCCACCGCCGTGTCGCCGACCAACCCGAAGGCCACGTCGCTGCCGAGCCGGGCGGCGAGGTCGAGGAGCCGCTCCCTGGACAGGTCACAGCCCCACAGGCGGTCGCAGGCGACCAGGGCCGCGGCGGCGTCCGCGCTGCCCCCCGCCATGCCACCCGCCACGGGGATGCGCTTGTCGAGGTGGATGTCGACGGGGAAGCCCGCACCCGTCTCCTCGGCCAGCAGGATCGCGGCGCGGGCCGCGAGGTTGCTCTCGTCCAGCGGCACCCGGGCCAGGTGGGACTCGGACTGCCCGGTGGCGGTCAACGCGGTGAGGGCACGCGGCCGACGCGGAGACGCCGCCTTGACGGTAACCTCATCGAACAGCGAGACGGCGTGGAACACGTTCACGAGGGCGTGGAAACCGTCCTCGCGTCTGGGCCCCACCGCCAACTGGAGGTTCACCTTCGCGGGGACCCGCACGGTTACGGTGGTATCAACGGTCACGAGTCCCCAATCGTAAAGGAACCCCCACCTTGCGTGAACACAGACCCCTCCACGGGGTGCGCCGTGTTCACCGCCTCCCACCGGCGCGGACACCCGCGTCCAGGAGGGCGGGGCCACTCGATCCAGGGTTCGTCACCACTGTCATGTCAGTCACCGCCCAACCCTCGAACGACCCAATCCGGTCCGTGAGTGGGAATCAGGGCACAAACACCGCTACCTTGGGGCAAGGCGGGGTTTGGACACCGTCGGGGAGGGTCGCTTGCCGTCGGATGGGCTCCCGAAGAACCTGGAACCGCTGGCCGCCGGAGATCCGGCCACCATCGGTCCCTACGTGCTGTCCGGGAAGCTGGGTAGTGGCGGCATGGGAACCGTCTACCTGGGCAGTACGCCGGAGAAGAACAACCAGGTAGCCATCAAGGTCATCCGTCCGGAGCTCGCCTTCGACGAGCAGACCCGGGCGCGCTTCCGCGACGAGATGGAGAACGCCCGCAAGGTCGCCTCCTTCTGCACCGCCAAGGTGCTCGACCACGGGACGTTCGAGAACCGCCCCTACATGGTCACCGAGTACATCGCGGGCACGGCGCTGGCCGAGCACATCGCGGAGCACGGGCCGCTGGACTCCTCCACCCTGCACGGCTTCGCGCTGGGCGTGGCCGCGGCGCTCGCCGCCATCCACCGCACCGGGCTGGTCCACCGCGACCTCAAGCCCGCCAACGTCCTGCTGTCGCTCTCCGGTCCCCGGGTGATCGACTTCGGCATCGCGCGGGCCATGAACACCGCGACCAACCACACCCAGACCGGCATCGTCATGGGCAGCCCCGGCTGGATGGCGCCCGAACAGCTGCTGGAGGAGAAGGTCACCACCTCGGCGGACATCTTCGCCTGGGGCTGTCTGGTGGCGTTCGCGGGCAACGGCACGCACCCCTTCGGCAACGGCGACGCGATGACGCTGGGCAAGCGGGTGCTGTTCGCGGAGCCGCAGATCGGCAACCTGGACAGTCCGCTGGACCGCCTGGTGACCCGCGCCCTGGCCAAGGAGCCGGGCCGCCGCCCCACCGCCCAGGACCTTCTGCTGGAGCTCGCGGGCGGCGAGGACACCAGCAACCCCAACGACATGGTCTCGCACGCCCTGCACCAGTCCTGGCGGCCCAACCTGCCCCCGATGCCGCCGGGGATGCCGCATCCGGCGCACCACACCATGGCGGGCATGCGCCACCCGGTGCCCGGCCACTACCAGCAGGCCCCGCCGCAGATGCCGCCGCCCCCGCACCAGACCGGCAACTTCACCCGGTCCCAGCAGCACGGGCCGCCCCCGGGACACCCCGTGGCCGGTCACCCGGCCGGGCCTCCTCCCCCGGTCCCCCACAACCAGCAGCGGCCCGCCCCGACGGGTCCGCCTCCGGCGCAGCACCCCGCCGCCACCGGCCCCATCCCCATGGTGCCGCCGCCAGCCGAGCAGCAGCGGGGTCCCCAGCCGTACGTGCCGCCGGTTCCGCCGCCACCGCACCAGCCCGCCGCGCCCGGCAGGAGGGGCGGCCTGTTCTGGGGGCTGCTCGCCGCCGGTATCGGCCTGGTGCTGCTGCTCGTGATCGTGGCCGTGGTGATCCTGAACAGACCCGACGGCGCGGACGAACAGGGCACTCCGCCGCCCGCCAACCAGGGGCCGGACGACTCCGCCCAGGAACCCGACGTGCCCGACGACGGCCTCGGCAACATGGACCCGGACGTGCCCGAGCCCACCAACACCGACGGCAACGCGGTGTCCGAGGACGGCACGGTCCGGTACAGCGCCGAACTCCGCTGCCTGGACTCGATCCCGGGGCGCTCCAGCATCGAGGGCGGCGTGTACTGCGTGGCCGACCTCGCCATGGAGAACCTCGGGAGCGACGAGATCGTGTTCAGCTCGGCCGAGCAGCGGCTGATCACCGACAACAACCGGTGGATCACCGCCGACACCCCCACCTCCGAGGAGAAGAAGGGTTCCCTCTGGGAGCCCGTCTCCCCGGGCGCGGAGGCCAGCGGCGAGCTGGTGTTCAGCGTGAGGTCGGGCGAGGAACCCTCCGTACTGCTCCTCACCCACGCCCAGGACGCCGAGGACACCGCCATCAACGTGTTCGTCAGCCAGGACTGACTCCGCGCGTCCCCGCAGACGACGATCGGGCCCGGCACACACGGTGTGCCGGGCCCGATCACGTCAGGTGGAGCGCCGCGCGGCTACTCCCACTCGATGGTGCCCGGGGGCTTGCTGGTCACGTCCAGCGTCACCCGGTTGATCTCGCGCACCTCGTTGGTGATGCGGTTGGAGATGCGGGCGAGCACGTCGTAGGGCACGCGCGACCAGTCGGCCGTCATCGCGTCCTCGCTGCTGACCGGGCGGAGCACGACGGGGTGGCCGTAGGTGCGGCCGTCGCCCTGGACACCCACGGAGCGGACGTCCGCGAGCAGCACGACGGGGCACTGCCAGATGTCGCGGTCCAGTCCGGCGCGGGAGAGCTCCTCGCGGGCGATCGCGTCGGCCTCGCGCAGGATCTCCAGGCGCTCCCGGTTCACCTCGCCGATGATCCGGATGGCGAGGCCCGGGCCCGGGAAGGGCTGGCGCCACACCATCTCGGGCGGCAGGCCCAGCTCCTCGCCGACCTTGCGGACCTCGTCCTTGAACAGCTCGCGCAGCGGCTCCACCAGGGTGAACTGGAGGTCGTCGGGCAGCCCGCCGACGTTGTGGTGCGACTTGATGTTCGCGGTGCCGGTGCCGCCGCCGGATTCCACGACGTCCGGGTACAGGGTGCCCTGCACGAGGAACTCGACCTCGGCGTCGTCCTCGCCGCTCTCGGCGACGACCTCACGGGCCGCCTGCTCGAAGACGCGGATGAACTCGCGGCCGATGATCTTGCGCTTCTCCTCGGGGTCGGTGACCCCGGCCAGCTCCGACAGGAACTGCTCCTCGGCGTCGACCACCTTGAGCTTGGCGCCGGTGATCGCGACGAAGTCCTTCTCGACCTGGTCGGCCTCGCCCTTGCGGAGCAGGCCGTGGTCCACGAACACGCAGGTGAGCTGGTCGCCGACGGCGCGCTGCACCAGGGCACCGGCCACGGCGGAGTCGACGCCGCCGCTGAGCGCGCAGATCACGCGCTTGTCGCCGATCTGCTCACGGATGCGCTCCAGCTGCTCCTCGACGATGTTGACCATCGTCCAGGTGGGGCGGCAGCCCGCGCCCTCGTAGAGGAAGCGGCGCAGCAGGTCCTGGCCGTGCTCGGTGTGCATGACCTCGGGGTGGAACTGGACGCCGAACAGGCGGCGCTCGGTGTCCTCGAAGGCGGCCACGGGGGCGCCCGCGGTGCTGGCGGTGCTCTTGAACCCGGACGGGGCCTGGACCACGGAGTCGCCGTGCGACATCCACACGCTCAGGTCCTCGGGCAGGCCCTCGAACAGCACGGAGTCGGAGCTGGCGGTCAGCGCGGTGCGGCCGAACTCGCTCAGGTCGGTCCGGTCCACGACCCCGCCCAGGGCGCGCGTCATGGCCTGGAAGCCGTAGCAGATACCCAAGGTCGCGACCCCGGTCTCGAACAGCTCGGCGCCCACACTCGGGGCGCCCTCGGCGTACACCGAGGAGGGGCCGCCGGAGAGGATGATGGCCTTGGGTTTCTTGGCGAGCATCTCCTCGACGGGCATGGTCGAGGGCACGATCTCGCTGTGCACGTGGCATTCCCGGACCCGTCGGGCGATCAGCTGCGCGTACTGCGCACCGAAGTCGACGACGAGGACGGTGTCGAACGTGCTGTCAGCACCAACGGACACGACGGAGGACCTTCCGCAGAAAAATGTGAATGTCCGTCCAGTCTAGGGCGTTGGCCGTGGTCGGGACGCACCGGTGAGTGTGCCGCCCGGCACCCGTACCGGGCGGCTCAGCCCGCGAACCCTCCGGGGTTCCCGGACTGCCAGCGCCAGGCGTCGCGGCAGGCGTCGTCCACCGTCAGCTCCGCCTTCCAGCCCAGGTCCCGGGAGGCGGCCGTGGGGTCGGCGTAGCAGACGGCGATGTCACCGGGGCGACGGCCGGTGACCGTGTAGGGCAGGGCTGATCCGGTGGCCCGCTCGAAGGCGTGCAGGCCCTCCATGACCGAGGTGCCCTGTCCGGTGCCGAGGTTGTAGACGCGGTGGCCGGGGGTATCGGCGAGGTGGTCCACCGCGGCCAGGTGCCCGTTGGCCAGGTCCACCACGTGCAGGTAGTCGCGTACCCCGGTGCCGTCCGGGGTGTCGTAGTCGTCGCCGTACACGCTCAGCCGCTCGCGGCGTCCTGCGGCTACCTGGGCGATGTAGGGGAAGAGGTTGTTGGGGACGCCCTGGGGGTCCTCGCCGATCAGGCCGCTGGGGTGGGCGCCGATCGGATTGAAGTAGCGCAGGGAGATGATCCGCCAGCTCGGGTCGGCGGTGGCGAGGTCGTCCAGGATGCGTTCGGCGAACAGCTTGGTGTTGCCGTACGGGTTGGTGGTCGACAGCTCGGCGTCCTCGACGATGGGTACGCGCCGCGGGTCGCCGTAGACGGTGGCGGAGGAGCTGAGGACGAGGTCGCGCACCCCGGCCGCGTCCATGGTCTCGCAGAGGGTCAGCAGGGCGTCGAGGTTGTTGCGGTAGTAGCGCAGGGGCTGCTCGACCGACTCGCCCACGGCCTTGAACCCGGCCAGGTGGATGACGGCGTCGATGTCGTGCCGCTCGAAGACGCCGCGCATCGCCTCGGCGTCGGTGCAGTCGACCCGGTGGAAGGCGACCTCGCGACCGGTGATCCGCTCGACCCGCCGGAGGGCCTCCTCGTGGCTGTTGACGAGGGAGTCGACGACGACGACACCGTGCCCCGCCTGGAGGAGTTCGACCGCGGTGTGGGTGCCGATGTACCCGGCGCCACCGGTGAGCAGTACGTTCATCATCGCTTCCCTGGGATGGGCGGTGCTGGCCCTCCCAGGATATGGGCCGCGCGGGCCCCGATCGGGTTGTCCACGCCACCATCCGTCACCCGGGTTCGTACCCCGGTATGAGGACGCGGGGCCCGGGCCTGGGTAGCGTGTGGCCCCATGCCCCTTCAGCCCCCGCGCCCGGCACCGGGCCGCCTGAGGTCCTGGGCCCGTGAACACCCGCTCACGACGGACCTGTCCTGGGCCCTGCTCTGGTTCGGCCTGACGGTCGCGACCTGGCCGTTCACGAACGCCTCGGCCTTCGACACCGCCGCCTACCTGGCCCTGGCCGCGGGGTGCTGCGCGGCGTTGGGAGCACGCCGCGCGCGACCGCTCTCCTCGATGGCGGTCCTGGCGGTCCTGCTGGCCCTCCAGGTGTGGTGGACGGGCCAGTTCACCACCCTGTCGGTGGTCTGTGTGCTGGTCACCTCCTACACCTCCCAGACAGAGCTCGCCCCGGCCGGACGCCGCCTCGTCCTGGCGGCCCTGCTCACGGGCACGGCGGGCGCCGTGCTGTTCGTTCCACACACGGTCTTCACGGAGGATCTCGGCGTTCGGGTCACGTCCCTGCTGTTCGGGTGGACGACCCTGCTGATGTTCGCGCTGCTCGGTGCGGTTCGTCGGCACAACCGGGAGGAGGTCGACCGTCTGAGGGAACACGCCCTGCTGCTGGAGACCAAGCGCGAACAGGAACTGAGGCTGGCCGCGCTGGACGAGCGCGCCCGCATCGCCCGGGAGATGCACGACGTCCTGGCGCACTCGCTGAACGTCATCGTCGCCCAGGCCGACGGCGGTCGCTACGCGGCGAGCACGGCACCGGAACGGGCGGTGGCGGCATTGACGACGATCGGCCGGGTGGGGCGCGAGTCCTCCCGTGAAGTCCACCGGCTCCTCGGGGTACTGCGTGAGGACGACCCGCGCCCGCCCCGCCCCGCGCCCGGCCTCGAAGCGCTCGTCCCACTGGTGGAGGAGTACCGGGAGGCGGGACTGCGCGTGCGTCTGGTCCGGGAGGGAGACGGGCCGGGGGACGACGCGCAGGACCCGCCCGCGAGTGTCTCGCTGACGGTCTACCGCCTGCTGCAGGAGTCGCTGGCCAACGTCCTCAAGCACGCGGGGCCGGTGGCCGTACGGGTCGGCCTGGTCCGGACGCCGGGGAGGATCGCCGTCAGCGTGGCCAACCCGCTCGGCACCGTTCCGCTCGGGCCCGGCGAACGGCCCCACGGGCACGGGCTGGTCGGGATGCGGGAGAGGGTGGCACTGCACGGCGGCAGCTTGGAGGCGGGGGTGGACCCGGCGTCCGGGACGTGGCGGATGCGGGCAGTGGTCCCCTGGGAGCAGGCTTGATCCGGGTGGGGCTCGCGGACGACCAGCGGCTCTTCACCGCGGGCGTGGCGATGGTCATCGACTCCCAGCCCGACATGACCGTGCGGTGGGAGGCGGCTGACGGGGCCGAGGCGGTCGGTCGGCAGCGCTCCGATCCGGTGGACCTGCTGCTCATGGACGTCCAGATGCCGGGGACGGACGGCCTGACCGCCACCCGGGCCCTGGTGGACGCGGGCGCGACGTGCCGGATCGTCGTACTCACCACCTTCGACACCGACGAGTACGTGATCGAGGGGATCGAGGCGGGCGCCGCCGGATTCCTGCTCAAGAACACGGACCCCGAGGAACTGTTGGCCGCGCTGCGCACCGTGCACCGGGGCGACTCCGTGATCTCGGCGAGTTCGACGAGGCGGCTGATCGGGCACGTGCGTCCGCTGCTGGGCGGGCGTCCGGGTCCCTCGGTGGCTCTCTCCCGAACCTCCCTGCGGGCGCTGGAGTCCCTGACCCCCCGGGAGCGGGAGGTCCTCACGGCGGTGGCGCGCGGGCACACGAACACGGAGATCTGCGAACTCCTGGTGCTGTCCATGCCCACGGTCAAGACGCACGTGGGCAGCATCCTGGCCAAGACCGGCGCGCGGGACCGGGTCCAGGCGGTGCTGTTCGCCTTCCGGACCGGGCTCGTCGGCCGGGAGGACCTGCTGCGGGGCGCCTGAGCGGGCCGTTCCGCCCCGGTGGGCCCGCCGCCTCCTACCGTGGGACGGGGCGGTTTCCGGTACCGCGGTCCGATGCGCCGCACGGGCCCGTGGAGGGAGTCTCCTCGGTGGAAGGAGGCTCCATGAGTCATGTCATCACCACCGAGGGTCTGACCAAGGTCTACGGGTCGCGTACGGTCGTGGACTCCCTGGACCTGCGGGTCCCCGAGGGCTGTGTCTACGGGTTTTTGGGACCGAACGGGTCCGGCAAGTCCACCACGATGAAGATGCTGTTGTCGCTGGTACGCCCCAGCCGTGGCGGGATCAGCGTCCTGGGGCGCCCGGTCGACCGCCGCAACCGACACGAGGTGGCGCCGCTGATCGGTTCCCTGATCGAGTCGCCTCCGGGTTACGGGCACCTGACGGGGCGCGAGAACATGGCGATCGTCCGCCGGATGGTCGGTCTCACCGACCGCCAGGTGGAGCGCGCCGTGGCGACCGTGCGGCTCGGCGACCACATGGACCGGCAGGTCCGCGCCTACTCGCTCGGCATGAAGCAGCGGCTGGGGATCGCCATGGCGCTCGCCCGCGAGCCCAGGCTGCTCGTCCTGGACGAACCCACCAACGGGCTGGACCCGGCGGGGATCGAGGAGATCCGCGACCTCCTGGTGTCGCTGGCCGACGAGGGGGTGACCGTCATGGTCTCCAGCCACCTGCTCGACGAGGTCGACCGGATGGCGTCCGTCCTGGGGATCCTCGGCCGGGGGCGGCTGGTCTTCCAGGGCACCAGGAGCGAGCTGTTCGATCGCAGCACCCCGGACCTGATCGTGGACACCACCGAGCCCGAGCGGCCCCTGGCGCTCGGCCTGTCGGCCGCTCGGGTGCCCGAGGGCCTGCGCCTGACCGGGGTGGGAGACGACGGCACCGCAGACCTGGTCCGGCTCCTGGTCCACCACGACGTCCCCGTGCACGGGGTGCGCCGGGTCCGCCGGTCCCTGGAGGAGGTCTTCATGGATCTGACCGGACACGAGGGGCTCTCGTGATCCACACGGCCGTGGGCCTGGAGCTGCGCAAGACACGCCGACTTCGACTGTGGGCGCTGTGCCTGGTGATGGTGGTCGCCGTCGTCGTCCTGACCACGATGAACCTGGGATCGGAGTCGACGCGGGCCGGGTTCACCGATCCCGGCGCCCAGCCGTGGGAGCAGCTGTTGCTCAACCAGGTCCTGATCACGGCGATGACCTCGCCGATCCTGGTGGCGGTGCTCGCGGGCCGCCAGGTGGAGATCGAACACCAGGGACAGGGGTGGATCCTGGCCAGGGTGAGCGGTTTCGGCCCGGGACTGCTCTGCCTGGCCAAGGCCGTGGTGGTCGGTGCCGCGCTGACCGTGACGGTGGCGGCCCAGTGCGTCCTGGTCGTCGCGGCCGGGGCGGTCGCCGGGATCGGGTCCGCCCCTCCCCTGGACCTGTGGGCCCGGTACGGGCTCTGTCTGGTGTCGGTGCACCTGGCGGTGCTGTGCCTGCACCTGTGGCTCGCTGCCCGGGTCGACAACCAGCTCGTGGGGCTGGGGGTGGGGCTGCTCGGCGCGTTCTACGCGGTCACCTCCCTGCTCATGCCCGTCCAGGCGGCCTACTTCCTGCCCTGGGGTTACTACGCGGCGATCTCGCCGCTGGCGATGGAGGGGAACCACCTGGTCGCGGCGGCGCCCGCCGGCTGGCCGTTCGCTCTCTTCCTGTGCGCGTCCGCGGCCCTGTTTTGGGCTGCCTGTCGGCGCTTCGACCGCGGCGAGGGAGGTCCCGCGTGATCGTCGCCGAACTCGCCAAACTGCGCCGGTCGGCCCTGTGGGTCGTCTCGGTGGTGCTGCCGGTGCTCGCCGTCACCGCCGGGACGCTGAACTACGCCGGCAACCAGGGAACCCTGTCCTCCGGGTGGGGTCCCTACTGGTCCCAGGCGGTGCTCTTCCACGGGCTGTTCTTCATGGCGATGGGGGTGGCGGTTCTGTCCTCGGCTTCCTGGCGCATGGAGCACAGGGGGAACAACTGGAACCTGCTCATGTCCGCCCCCGTCCGTCCTGCGGCGATCGTGGGCGCCAAGATCCTGTCCCTCACCCTGGTGGTGGGGGTGATGCAGGTGGTGATGCTGCTCCTGGTGGCCATGACCGGGTCACTCGTGCTGGGGCTGGAAGGGACCCTGCCCTGGGAGTACGCCCTCGTGGCGCTGCTGGGCGTGGTGGCCGCCCTGCCGGTCGTGGCCGCGCAGTCACTGCTGTCGATGCTGATCGGCTCGTTCACCCCGCCCGTCGCCCTGGGGCTGCTGGGATGCGCGATCGGGACGGGGGTCCTGCTCGGCGGCCAGGGCGGCGTCCTGTCCCACACGGTCCCGCACTCCGTGCTCACCTCGGCGCTGTTCGTGGGAAACAGCGCGGTCTCCGACACGACGGGCCCCGACCCCGCCGCCGTGGTCGCCATCGTCTTCTCAGCGCTGGCCCTGACCGCGGCGCTGTGGGTGCTGTCCGCGTTCGTGCTGTCCCGCCGGGACGTGCCCTGAGGAAGGTCCGCTGAACAGGAGGG